>CAMLEX010000024.1 GCA_946479055.1 uncultured Bacteroidota bacterium
TCCCTACACGACGCTCTTCCGATCTCAAAAGAAGATTTTGTTTCTGATCTGTCTCAGGGGATTCTTCGGGTGGGGCTTACTTATTATCTGACTGATGATTTAAAACTTACAGCAGGCTACGCTTATGTCAATCATTTTCCTGCTGAAAATCATAAAAATATTTCACAACCTGAACATCGCCCCTGGCAACAACTTCAATGGCATACCCGCTATCCCAAACTCCGCCTGATGCAATGGTTTCGGTTAGAGGAAAGATGGCGCAGAAAAATTTTAAATGATGATAAACTGGCTGATGGTTATAGTTTCAATTTCAGGGCCCGGTACAACTTCTTTTCACAATTTCCATTAAGTAAAAAATCCTTTCAGTCAGGCACCTTCTCATTTGTTGTCAACGATGAAGTTCATATCAACTTTGGGAAACAGATTATCAATAATTATTTTGACCAAAACCGGTTTTTTGTGGGTTTTGCTTACCATGTCAACAAGCATGATAATTTTCAATTTGGCTATATGAACCTATTTCAACAATTGGCTTCCGGGAACCGCTATCGGAGTAATCATGTGGCAAGGTTATTTTATTTTCATAACATTGATCTGAGGAAAGAGTAAATTTTTTTAAAACAATATCCTACAATTTTGGTAGACTACTAAAACTCTGATATTTTTGGTTTTCAAAGAGTTTAGCAGGGAGTTCATAAAAGTCAGGTATAATACGATTTCAAAAAAGAACAAGCTTCATCCATGTATTCGGGCAAGAAAGATATAATGAATTGTTGTAACGGCTGTTGTTGCTGATTTCCACCCTGTGAATAATTGCCTTGCCTTGTTAATTCTTTTTCCGTTAACTAACTTTTTTATCTCACATTCCTATTATGATCATTGATACTTCATAGGAGTAATATCCTTTCTGAATAAAATGGCCGGAAACTGTTGACGCAGCTCCCGGCCTGAGTTAAACAAGGCTTCTCGCTAAAGAATGCAACCCATAAATGGGCTGCGGCCTATTATTTAATCACAAATCAAAGCTAATGAAAAAACTTTTGAAGGACTGGGCAGTATGGATACTATTACTGGCGCCTTCTGCTGTATTGGCACAGCCATCGACCGAACCTACTATCAATTCTATTGCCAACGGAAAGGTTTTTGATAGTAAAACACAATCAGCACTGGAAGGCGCAACTGTACAGATCAAAGGCACTACCAACATCGCTACAACAGACAGCAAAGGAAAGTTCACCCTAAGAACAGGACAAAAACTTCCATTTACACTTGTGGTCAGTTATGTTGGTTATCAAACACTGGAAACGATAGCCAGCACATCAGACATCGAAATAAAATTGCAAACCGCAGAAAGCAATTTAAATGAAGTGGTGGTAGTAGGGTATGGTGTACAAAAGAAGTCAGACCTGACGGGGTCGGTAGCTTCCGTATCGCCCAACTTAATTAAACAATCACCGGTGAGTTCTTTCGACAGAATTCTGCAGGGTGCGGTTGCTGGTGTACAGGTAATTCAAACCTCGGGCCAGCCGGGCAGTGCCGTAAGTATTCGTATCCGTGGCGGCAATTCCATTACAGGTGGTAATGAACCATTGTATGTGATAGATGGATTCCCGGTTTACAATGATAACTCAGATGCGAATGCGGGTGTAACCAGCGGACCAAGTATCAATGCACTCGCCAGTTTAAACCCGAGTGATATTGAAACTATTGATGTATTAAAAGATGCGTCTGCTACATCTATCTATGGTTCAAGAGGAGCCAATGGAGTTGTTATTATTACTACTAAAAAGGGAAAGGCAGGACAGAACATTGTTAGCTATGAAGGATATTATGGTCAGCAGGAAATTATCAAGACCATTGACGTACTCACCAGTTCAAAAGCATGGGCGCAATTAAAAAATGATGCATTGGTGAATGCAGGAAAACCTGCTTTCTATACACAGGCGCAAATAGATGCGTTGGGTGAAGGAACGGATTGGCAAAAAGCTGCCTTTGAAAAAGCTCCTATACAAAGTCACCAATTTAATATTTCAGGTGGTGAAGAAAAAACCAGGTATGCTATCGCTTTAAATTATTTTAAGCAGGACGGTATTATCAGGAATTCGGATTTCCAGCGTTTCTCCGCCCGTTTAAATCTCGACAGAACTATTTCTGAAAAATTTAAAGCAGGTACAAATCTTACTGCCAGCAGGATAGATGCTAATGAATCAAATGCCAACATAGTGAGCACTTTATTACTGTTACCACCAACAGTTTCCATTTATGATTCAGTGGGAAACTATACGTTACAAAGTCCTTTTGAAGTAGCATTAGGAAATCCTATTGCAACACTGGAAAAAGAAATCAACCAGACTAAAACATTTCGTTTACTGGGAAGTGTATATGGCGAGTATACGATCATTCCAGGCTTAACAGCTAAAGTTTCTATTGGTGCTGATATCATCAACAACAAACAAAACAGGTATTTACCCTCCAGTTTATATGAAGCTTATACGGTAAACGGCTCTGCATCGGTGGGAACAAAATCGGTTAATACTTTGCTGAATGAAAATACACTCACCTATACTCATAAGATCAAGCAACATAATCTAACTGTGTTAGCGGGTTATACACAACAATCTTATAAAAGTGAAAATGTTACAGCCAGTGCACAGGGGTTTGTATCAGACTTATTAACCTATAATAATCTTTCCAGCGGTTCTTTATCTGTTATACCTGTTTCTTCTGCAGCCGATTGGTCATTGAAATCGTTTATAGGTCGGGTTAATTATTCATTAGCATCAAAATATTATATCACTGTAACGGCAAGAGCTGATGGCTCATCCCGTTTTGGTAAAAATAATAAATGGGGTTATTTTCCATCAGCAGCTTTGGGATGGAATGCAGGAAGAGAAGATTTTCTGAAACACTCAAGGCTGATCAGTAACCTGAAATTAAGGGTTAGCGCCGGCGTAACCGGTAACCAGGAAATCGGGCAATACCAATCCCTGGCTGCACTTTCTAATAACGGCTACCTGATTGGAAATGTGTTATCAGTAGGCTTTTCTCCTAATCGTATTGCTAATGCGGATCTGAGTTGGGAAAAAACAGCACAGTATGATGCAGGTATTGATATTGGTTTGCTAAAGAATCGCATCAGTATTGTATTGGATGCTTATTATAAAAGAACTTCTGCGCTTTTATTAACGGTCCCTATTCCCTATACAACCGGTTATTCAACTTCGTTACAAAACTATGGTACGGTTGCCAATAAGGGTATTGAACTATCGGTGAATACTCAAAACATTTCAGCAAAGAATTTTACATGGAATACCAGCCTGGTATTCTCGCTAAACAGGAATAAAATTATAAGTCTTGGCCAGGGTGTAGGCTATTTAATTTCTGATCCGCTTATTGCCAAGGTTGGCGAAGCGCTGGGTTCATTCTATGGGTATCAATCAAACGGACTATTTCAACTAGGTGATGATATTTCCAAATTACCTACTATTGATGCGACCACTACCAAGCCTGGCGACAGAAGATATGCTGATATCAATGGCGACAGCAAAATCACACAGGCCGATGATAGAACAATTATTGGTTATGCCCAACCGAAATTTCTTGCAGGGTTAACTAATAATATTTCCTGGAAAAATTTTGATCTGACTGTTTTCCTGTATGGTTCATACGGAAACGAACTATTCAACCAGAACAGGCAGCAGCTTGAATTATTATCAGGCCAGCAAAACGCCGCTGCATCAGCCCTGGACAGGTGGACGACCACTAACCCAAGCAATGACGTACAAAAAGCAAAAGAAGATCCCGCACCTGTTACTACCAGCCGCTATGTAGAAGACGCCTCGTATTTAAGATTAAAAAATCTGACTTTAGGATATTCCTTACCGCAAGCCATAGCAAGAATTATCCGCTTAAAACAATTGCGGGTGTATGTAAGTGCTAACAACCTGGTCACCTGGACGAAATACACGGGCTACGATCCGGATGTAAGTAAGAATGAGCAGTCGACATTAACACAAGGGGTAGACTATGGCGCTTATCCAAATGCTAAATCTTTTTTAGCCGGTATCAACATTACTTTTTGATTTTTAAAACGCATAACGATGAAAAATTATTTATTCCGGCTAATATTCTTTTCAATTACCATACTATTTATTTCCTGTGAAAAATTGACGGAAGAACCTAAGGCCGTATTAACCACTGAACAATTTTATAAAACACAGGCGGATGCTATAGCTGCGGTAACCAGTGTATACAATGCATTGAATGCAAGCGGTCAAACTATATATAACAGCCTGTTCCAGATCGGGCTTGATATCGCTTCTGACGAAGCATTACCAGGGCCAAGGGCAAGAAATGCTAATGTGAGAGCATTCGCGGTATTATCGCACGCTACTACCAATGATAGAGTCGAGGAGATCTGGAAACAACATTATGCCGCTATCAACAGGGCCAATGTTGCTATAGATCGTATTCCTGTTATTGATATGAATGAATCATTAAGAATAAGATTGGTAAATGAAGCTAAATTTTTAAGAGCCTTATATTATTTCAATCTTGCCCGGTTATATGGAGGGGTACCGCTTGTATTGCACGAGCCTTCCTCTCTCGGTAACGAAGAAGTACTTGTAAGCAGAAATACTTTGGAAGAAGTTTATCAGCAGATCATTACTGATTTAAAAGATGCTGAAAGCCTGCCGGCTACCTACAGCAGCAGTGATATAGGACGGGCGACAGGTGGCGCAGCAAAAGCATTGCTTACAAGAGTATATCTGACCAGGAAGGATTGGGACAATGCAATTACAAAATCATTAGAAGTCATTACTGGCTCTTACGGTTATGACCTCTTTGCAAATTTTGCTGATGTATTTAACAAGGCAAACAATAATGGTAAAGAACATATTTTCTCCGCGCAATTTAAAAGTTTGACCAATGGGCGAGGCAATTCATTAGGTAGCCGCGGCACACCTACGGGCATACCGGGGATAGACGGTGGTGACGCAGACATTCCAACGACTAATTTATACGGCTTGTACCAGGCTGAAGATAAAAGAAGGGATGTTACATTCTTTACATCATTAGTTAGCCCGGTAAATGGTAATACCTACACATTTACTCCTCATTTCAGAAAATATTACGACCCATCCGTAAATCCCAGTACAGGAGAGTCAGGAATTAATTTTCCCATCATCCGCTTTGCAGATGTATTGCTGGAATATGCGGAAGCATTCAATGAAAAAAATGGACCCGCTAGTGAGGCCTATGATGCATTGAATAAAGTCAGGGTAAGAGCAGGGTTAACTCCTTTGAGCGGATTAACGAAAGAACAGTTTCGTGATTCAGTTTATCATGAACGCCGTTTGGAATTTGTGTATGAACATCAACGTTGGTTTGATTTGGTAAGAACAGGCAGATTAGTTGAAAGCCTTCATGCAGTAGGTAAAACAAACGCGGCGGAGAAACATTATCTCTATCCTATTCCGCAAAGAGAAATTGATCTCAATCCCAATCTTACACAAAATCCCGGTTGGTAATTCTAACACCGTTATTACAAACACTAAGACAATGAAACAAACGAATCACATAAAAGTAAAGTTTGCATTTAATATCAAAGCTCTTTTTATATTTTTTTCACTAACCCTTTCCTATACACACGGATTTTCGCAAAAAAAATCCTCAGCAGCCAAACCCAATATCATCCTCATTATGGTGGATGATTTGGGGTTCTCTGATTTTGGCGCTTACGGCTCAGAGATCAATACGCCCAATATTGACAAGCTTGCTTTTGGAGGAATAAGGCTTAGAGAATTTTATAATAATTCCATCTGCGCACCGACCAGGGCATCCTTGATAACCGGTCAGTATCCGCACAAAGCGGGAGTTGGTTATTTTAATGTCAACCTTGGTTTGCCCGCTTACCAGGGCTGGTTGAATAAAGAATCACTCACGTTTGGCGAGGTATTGAAACAGGCCGGGTACAATACTTTCATTACGGGTAAATGGCATGTTGGCAACGATAGTTTATACTGGCCAAAGCAAAGAGGATTTGATAAGTTCTTTGGTTTTATCGGTGGGGCCAGCAATTATTTTGATATTGGTTCTTACCCGGAGAAAGCACCACCGGTGGAGTTGGTGGAAGATAATAAAAGAGTTAACCTCGAACCGGGTAAATACTTAACAGATGAAATTGCGAACCACGCCATTTCATTTATCGAAGAAAAAAATAAAACAAAAAAACCTTTCTTTTTATACCTCGCCTTCAATGCGCCACACTGGCCTTTGCAGGCATTACCGGAAGACATTGCGAAGTACAAAGGCAAATATGAAATTGGCTGGGACTCATTAAGGAGCCAGCGTCTTGCCAAACAAATAGCATTAGGGATTGCAAACCCCCAGCAAGCAATCGCTAAAAGAGATCCCGAAGTGCCTGAATGGGAAAGTTATACCTATGATGAAAAACAATTGTGGCAACGCAAGATGGAAGTATATGCAGCTATGATCGACAGGGTAGATCAAAACATCGGGAGATTATTAGCTGAATTGAAAAAAATAAAGCAGGATGATAACACTTTAATTGTACTCATATCTGACAACGGTGGCCAGGGCGGCTTTTCTCCATTGGGCAGAAGAAGGCCAAGAAATTCCGGGCCAATTGGTACAGCGGGTTCCTATGATTATGTAGAACAAGGTTGGGCGCAGGTTTCCAACACTCCTTTCAGCAAACATAAAGCCAACGCTCATGAGGGAGGTATCAGTTCACCTTTCATTGCCTGGTATCCTAAAAAAATAAAAGCAGGAACTATCACCAAGGGCACAGCACATTTAATTGACCTGGCTCCTACTTTTTATGAGGTGGCCGGTACAAAATACCCGGAAATATATAATGGTATAAAAACAAATCCGTTGGCAGGGATTAGTTTAACCAACTTGTTATTTAATGGAAATAAATTGTCAAGACAGCAACCCATTTTCTGGGAACGTGGCGGCGATCGAGCTGTAAGAAAAGGAAAATGGAAAATTGTTTCTACATATCCGGCTAAAGAATGGGAACTCTATGATATTGAAACGGACCGTGGCGAAACAACAGATATAGCCAAACAAAATCCTGATGTAGTAAAAGAGTTGCAGGCGGACTATGATATCTGGGCAAAAATAAATGGCGTTGAAAATTATGATAAGTTAAGGCCCGCTGTACAAGGACAGCAGCAAGGAACAGGAAATAATAACAACCAACAGAGGAATAACAGCAGGCGGGCATTCTAAATCAATTGCAATAAAGCAAATTATAACTTCAGAGAAATGAAAAATATATTCCATAAACTTATACTGGCGGCGGTTGTATCAACTACCGTTATGACTTCGTTTGCACAACAAACTTCAAAGCCCAATATCATTTTGATAATGGTAGATGATATGGGCTTTTCTGATCTCGGCGCTTATGGTTCCGAAATTCAAACACCGAATATTGACAAATTAGCTTTTGAAGGATTAAGGTTAAAAGAATTTTATAACAATTCTATTTGCGCTCCAACAAGAGCTTCACTGATCACTGGCCAATACCCTCACAAAGCCGGTGTGGGCTATTTTGATGTGAACTTAGGTTTACCTCCTTACCAGGGATTTTTAAATAAGGAATCATTAACCTTTGGAGAAGTATTGAAGCAGGCCGGGTACAGCACCTTGCTTTCAGGCAAATGGCATGTAGGTAACGACAGTACATCATGGCCCAATCAAAGAGGGTTTGATAAATTCTTTGGTGTAATTGGTGGTGGTGCTAATTATTTTGATGCGGAACCGATGCCATTGGGTGGAAGACAATATCCCGTTGTGCTGCTCGAAAATAATAAACGTATTCACCCCGGTGGTGATGGTAATTATTTCACTAATGAAATCACCAACCATGCCGTACAGTTTATTGATGAACAAAATAAAACAGGCAAGCCTTTCTTTCTTTACCTCGCTTATACTGCACCACATTGGCCTTTGCAGGCTTTGCCGGAAGATATCGCCAAATACAAAGGCCGTTATGATATTGGCTGGGATTCATTACACGAAGAAAGATTAGCCAAACAAAAAAAATTAGGATTGTTTCAGGTCGGTGAAACTATTGCAGCAAGAGATTCTGCCGTACCCGAATGGAATAACCTGACTTGGGATGAAAAACAATTGTGGAAATCGAAGATGGAAGTATATGCGGCTATGCTTGACAGGGTAGACCAGGGGATCGGCAAATTATTAAACAAATTAAAGGAGCTGAAAAAAGATGAGAACACCATCATCATTTTTATTTCTGACAATGGTGCACCTGCGGAAGATGTAGCCCATATTGGCAGGAAAGCGGGAAGAAATACAGGCCCTGTTGGTACGGCTGGTTCTTTTGAATCACAGGGAAAGAACTGGTCATATGCATCCAATACACCGTTCCGTTCATTTAAAGCAAACGCCTACGAAGGAGGGATCAGTTCTCCTTTCATAGCATGGTATCCTAAAAAAATAAAAGGGGGAACTATTGCGAAAGGCACGGCACACCTGATCGACCTGGCGCCTACATTTTATGAATTGGCTGGCACGGTTTATCCCACAAACTTTAATGGTGTACAAACAAATGCATTGCCGGGTAAGAGCTTAACTAATTTATTATTTGAAGGCAAAGAGCTGCAAAGAGAACAACCCATTTTTTGGGAACGTGCGGGCAACAGGGCTGTTAGAAAAGGCAATTGGAAATTAGTCTCCATCTTTCCATCTTACCAGTGGGAGTTATATGATATAGAAAAAGACCGTGGCGAAACACAAAATGTCGCATCCAGGAATCCATTGATAGTGGATGAGCTTTCAGCGGACTATTTTGAATGGGCCAAACAAAACGGCGTGGTGGATTATGATAAAATAAAACAAGCGGCTCCGGCTTCCATTATTAATCGCCGGCAACAGGCTTCTAATTAATGTCCCTTATAAAACTTAGTTATGAAAAATAATATCATTACGGTATTTATACATTTATTTTTTATTACCGGAACACAAGCTCAAATAGTAAAAGACGAAAATCATCCGCCGCTGGGATTGGACTCTTTTGCAGCAAAAATAGACAGGCAGATAAAACCACAGATCATCGATGCAAGAAGCGCTGATGAATTTGCATTGAATCATATTAAAGGTGCCATTAATTTTAATCTGCAAACTGAAGGGTATGAAACTTTGGTACTATCTCTTCTAAACAACGAACCTGTATTCATTTACTCTATAGGAACTGGCCGCAGTGGACAGTTGGCGAAGGATTTAAGAGACAAAGGTTTTAAAGAAGTATTTGAACTGAAAGGCGGTATTGCCAATTGGATAGGCGGAGGTAAGCCCTATTACACTTCTGCCAAAAAAAGTGTGACACTGCAGGACTATAAAACCATCCTTGCAAACAATCCACTCGTACTGGTGGACATCGGCTCACGTTATTGCGGGGCCTGCAAAAAAGTAAAACCAATTTTAGACAGCCTTCGTAGCGAAAATAGAAATACTATAAAAATTATAGAAATTGACCTGGAAGAAAGCCCGCAATTGATAAGTGAATTAAAAACAGTGGATGCTTTTCCTTATTTGATTTTATACAAAAAAGCAGAGGTAGTTTTAAAAAGAAGCGGACTTAGTGATTTAAAAAATACACTAGACTTAGCCATTGCAAAAGCAAAATAGTATTATCCTATCCCTATTCAAACAGTATTGTATGCCAAAGTTTGTAACAACCATTCAACTTCATGATGCGGATGAGAGTGACTATAATAAATTATACAACGAGTTGACAAAAAAATCAACTAAAAAAGGAAGACATGCAGTTCAAAGTAAAAGATATATTACAGGTAAAATTGAATATAAACAGGAAGGTGATGTGACAATACAGGAAGTTACTGATACGGTTTTCAGGGCAGTTACCAAAACAGGAAAGAAATATTCATTTACTATTACCAGGAATAACACTATTGACGGTTAAAGATCAATTGAAGGTAAATTTGTAACACTAAAAAGAAAAATAAGCGATGCCGTTCAACACCAATAAGAAAGTAAATACAGCCGGAGACGCATTGTCATTGTATGATGATAGTAAGTCAGAAGAAATAGTAGCAAAACAAAACGTTTTAAATTTATCAGAAGATATATGGGCCGTAATCATCGGAGGTCTGTTGATTGCTACTGTGTTGGTCGCGGCATTGTTATCGCCCGGATTTGAATTTAACACACCCGTATACCAGTGGGCTAACACAGAAGACTTATTTACAAAAGTACTTTCCGGCAACAACTTATTATTACTTACAGGTATTGGATTGGTATTCCTATTACTTTCATCCGTTGCTATCCGTTTATCCGGTGGCAGTATAAAAAAATACAGTACGGGTTTTATACTCATTTATATATTGGGTATTTTTTCTTTAATTATTGCCGGCAACAAATCAATCAACGCTTATGGTATCGAATATGTAGTATTCGCTTTACTACTTGGATTGCTGATTGGCAATCTTACTGTCATTCCGCCCTGGTTAAAAGAAGCGGCCCGTTCTGAATTTTTTATAAAAACAGGATTGGTAATTCTTGGCATCAGTGTGTTGTTTACGGATATAATTAAAGCTGGGTTGCCGGGTATTTTACAGGCTGTATTGGTAGTAAGTGTAGTTTGGTTCTTTGCCTTGTGGTTGAGCCGTAAATTAAAAGTAGATGATGAGTTTGGGGTAATACTCGCATCTGCAGTTTCCATCTGCGGTGTATCGGCTGCTATTGTTGCCAGTGGAGCTATTAAAGGAGATAAGAAAAAATTGTCTTATATCACTACGCTTGTTCTGTTAGTAGCTATACCTATGCTGATCATTCAACCCTGGATAATAAAACAATTAGGCATTTCGGAAATAGTTGGGGGCGCCTGGTTGGGTGGTACATTAGACACAACAGCTTCCGTAACAGCCGCTGCTCAGTTAGTAGGCCCCGTTGCTGTTAAGGCTGGCGTAATTATTAAATTCTCTCAAAATGTTTTGATTGGCGTAGCCGCATTTTTTATCGCAGCCTGGTGGACATTGAAAAAGAATCCGGAACAAGCCACAGCGACAGAAGGCAAAGGATTAAAAATTATCTGGGAACGTTTTCCAAAATTTGTACTGGGCTTTATCGCCGTCTCATTGCTTTTTTCTTTTTTGATTCCTGCAGACACTACTAAGCAAGTAAGTGGTTTCCTGAATGGCTTGCGTACTATTTGGTTTGCACTGGCATTTGTTGCAATCGGTTTGGAAGCCCGGTTTGTTGACCTGGTGAAGATACAGGGCGGCAGGCCTGCTCTCGCATTCATCGGTGCGCAGCTGTTTAACATACTATGGACATTACTTTGGGCTTATTTACTTTTTGGTGGAATTTTACTACCAACGCCTGGTATAAAATAAAACCTGGAGCCATTAATCATTTTGCAAACCTTAATATTGAGTAAGAACATAATTTCTAATGTACGTATGCGATTCTTTAAAATAATAGCTGGTTGTTTTTTGATTTTGTTTGTAGCTGCATTCAATAAAAAAAAACAAGGAGGCAAATTACAATCTGTACCTGGTTCTATACGGGATAATGATACTGGCAAGCATATAGTATGCAGACCGCCTTCACGTTCTGTCGCTTTAACACCAGTTAAAAATAATGTTACGTCAATTGATAACGCCAATGCAGATATGGTATTGATTCCTGGAGGAAAATTTCAAATGGGCTCTGATGATTTTACTGATAGCAAACCTGTTCACCAGGTTACAGTAGATAATTTTTGGATGGATGTGCATGAAGTGACCAATGCGCAATTTGCCGTTTTCGTAAAAGCAACGGGATATACAACCGTGGCAGAAAGAAAGTTAAACCCTGCTGATTTTTCGGGAGTGCCTGCAGATAAATTAGTGCCCGGTTCTGCAGTATTTACACCACCTGCAAACCCTGTATCGTTGGACAATTCTTTGCAATGGTGGCAATATGTACCTGGTGCTGATTGGCGTCACCCGCTTGGTCCGTCGAGTTCTATAAAAGACAAAGGAAATGAACCGGTAGTACAGGTATGCTATGAAGATGCGGCAGCCTATGCAAAATGGGCGGGGAAGAGATTACCTACTGAAGCAGAATGGGAATATGCGGCAAGAGCCGGTAAAATGAATTCAACATATTATTGGGGTAATGATTTGAAACCCGGTGGAAAATGGATAGCCAATATTTTCCAGGGAAATTTTCCGGATAAGAATACAGTTGAAGATGGATTTAATGGCACAGCACCGGTAAAAAATTATTTACCCAATGCTTTTGGTTTATATGATATGGAAGGCAATGTATGGGAATGGTGCAGCGATCTCTACAGGCCTGATTATTATCAAAAAAGCCCGGCCAATAATCCAAAAGGCCCGGATGATAGTTATGATCCGGAAGAGCCCGGCCTGGAGAAACATGTACAACGTGGTGGTTCTTTTTTGTGCAGCGATCAGTACTGTATCCGTTATAAGGCAGGTAGCCGGGGCAAAGGCGAAACCAGCAGTGCCAGTAATAATCTGGGTTTTCGTTGTGTAAAAGAATTGAGATAGAAAATCAAATGATAATCTTCTGATGCGTATCTTAATCAACTTTATATGGGAAAGAAAAAAATAGCTATTTGGTTATTACGCCTTATAAAAAGCAGGTTGTTTATCCTGATCTTGATAAACTCGCTAAAGACAAACAACACCGGTTTGAATTTACTATCGCATAGGGACGTCATGGCAGAAAAAATAATTTTGGATAAATAATAAACCGGTTATTTTGCATTACCATATAATTTGAATTTCAGTTATGAATAAAATTTATCTCAGTGATTCCGGTCCCAAAGTTTCACCTGCCGTTTATGGTTTCTGGAGATGGGAAGATACCAGTGCAACCGGTGTTGCAACAATGGAAAAAATTGTTAACCTCTGTCTTGAGCTTGATATCAATACTTTTGATCATGCGGATGTTTATGGCGGTTATCAATGTGAAGAGTTATTTGGTAATGTTATGAAGCAAAAATCTTTTAAGCGGGAAGATGTTGTTTTGTTTACCAAATGCGGTGTAAATATTCCGCACCCCAACCGCCCCGAAGTAAGAGTGAAATATTATGATACGTCATCCGCTCATATCCTGAAAAGCGTTGATAATTCATTACAAAAACTGAAAACAGATTATATAGATATATTCCTGTTGGATCAATTGGATCCTTTATCAAATCTTGAAGAAACAGCCCTTACCCTGGAGCGGTTAAGAACTTCCGGGAAGATCAGGAATATAGGAGTAGCTAATTTTTCAGTTTTTCAACACCAGTTACTGGCTTCTTATCTGCGGGTACCTATTGTTACCAATCATATTGAATTAAACCTGTTGAACACCGCATCATTGGACAATGGTCAGCTTGATTATATCAAACAACGTTATATGCGTCCGCTGGCTGCCGCACCACTTGCCGGCGGAAGAATTGAAAATGGCACAGATCCTTTGGCGGTAAGAGTTCATTATAAGTTAGGAGAGATCGGAAAAAAATATGGAACCAATGTTGAATCAATCGCTGTTGCCTGGTTGATTAAATTAGGAGCATTGCCATTGATCGGTACGCTAAATGAACAACGTATCCGCAATATTGTGAATGCATTTGATATTGATCTGGACCAACAAGATTGGTATGATCTGTATAATACTTCAAAAGAGGAAATTCATAAGGTGGATATGGAGGATTAATAGAGAATCCTTAGTTTACAAAACAAGATGTTGGGCAATGCAAGGAAACTTAATAGATGTTGATATTAATTTTATCTCCGGCTCTTGCTTTTGTCTTTGACTTCATCAGGCAAAAGCTTTTTATTTCAAAAAAATGGGTATTCCTGTTCATTTCTCTATTGACAATTCCTTCTTTGATAATATGGATGGCCGGCTATAATTACAGCGATATAAAATTCCTATGGTATGCAGAAATGTTTATCAGTACAAGTGGCCTTTTAGCATTCTATTCCATAATTGGAAATAGAATTGGGCCAAAACTTGCAATTTCCATAGTAGCAACATTGTTTATTATAGCAATAACATTCTTAGGTGCTATGGGTGCTTCATACGGTGGCGGTGAAAGAGAAGTGATAAGTCAATCTAATTATAAAAACTATATAGCACTACAGCTTGAACCCCAACTCTATGAGGATGAAAAAACTTTAAGAATAAAAAGAACCCGGCTATTTGGATTTATTGAAAAAACCATTTTTGAAACCTGGTATACTGACACTTTGGCTACAAATAAGTGTAAATATTATGTTGAAGATAATAGCCTACAATTGGTCTATGACTTGTGTAAGCAAGAACTTACATCACGTTAATAATTTGCAGAGGAAACCATATGTAAAGCTTATTTTTTTCGGTTCTGTAATTGAAATATTTGCCTTTATTGCTCAACAATGATTTTAAAATTCTGCTCGTATCTTCGCACTCCAATTAATAAAAGATATAGCAGCATATGTCACAACATCCGGAAACAAAAGCCATCCGTCTTCAAACTGAGCAAACCAATCAAAAAGAACATGCTACTCCCTTGTTTTTGACAAGCAGTTTCACTTATGATTCAGCGGAAGAAATGGGAGCAGCATTTGCCGATGACACATTGGATGTAAATATCTATTCCCGTTTTTCCAATCCCACTGTTGATGAGTTTATCAATAAAATAGCTGTATTGGAAGGAGCCGAAGATGGTGTAGCAACCGGTACCGGCATGGCGGCTATCTTTTCCACTTTCATGACATTTCTAAGCAAAGGAGATCATATTATTTCCGCATCGGCTGTATTCGGATCTACGCACACCATTCTTACCAAATATTTACCGAAATGGGGAATTGACTATTCCTATTTTGATATGAGTAAGCCGGAAAGCATCTCCGCATTGATAAAAGCCACTACTAAGATGCTGTATGTGGAAACGCCTTCCAATCCCGGCCTTGATATTATAGATATT
>CAMLEX010000025.1 GCA_946479055.1 uncultured Bacteroidota bacterium
CGATCGCATTGGGGGTAGCTTCTTTCAGTGAGGAATATGAAAACGATATTCCTGCAAAGCTTTACAGCGATTTGGAGCAAGGGCCTTACGGTTTAGCATTTCTTAAGGCCGATGAAACGTTTACTACAGGTTGATCTTTATATGCCTTGGAGGAAAGCGTTACGATCGAACCGGTAAGGTCACTGCGCTTTTGCGTGCCATAACCTATCACTACCACCTGTTCGTTAATGGCAACTGATGGCTTCATCAACACAGAAATATTTACCTGGTTGCCAATTTTAATTTCCACGATTTCAAAACCGATATAAGAAAAAACTAAAGTTGAATTAGGTTCTGCCTCAATGGAGAAATTACCATTTGCATCCGACTTCACTCCGTTATTAGTACCTTTTTCTAAAACTGTCGCACCCTCAAGTGGCTGTCCCTTTGCATCAGCGATTTTACCTTTTACCTGATTTGCTGCCGGCGGTTGCGGCAATGTATTCGCTTCCGGGGCTATCGCTTTTCGTTTTACAATAATAGTATTTTCAGAAATTGAATAACTTAATTGCTGGTCTTTAAAACACAAATCAAGCACTTCTTCAATGCCCGCTTTCCTGGCATTTATCGTTACATTTTTGGCAGTTAACATTACTTCTTCTACATAAAAAAACTGGTAGCCAGTTTGTTTTCTTATCTCTTCAAATACTTTTTGAAGAGGAACATTTGTCTGGTTTAAGGTAACTTTTTGAGAGTAACCTCTGGCACTAGCCTGGAGGCAGGCGGCGATTATAAAAACTGTAATAAGTTTCATAATCCTAATCGTTTTGGTTAAAATCCCGCCCTTATTGGCGATGGATTTGTAAAGAGCAGTTAAATACATAAATTTGTATTGTTTGGGTTTAATAATGAGCAACCGTTAACAGGTGTGGTTTATTACGATACTCAAATCGTTGCCGGGTTTCGCTGCAAACGGAATCCGGTTTTTATTTGGTAACGCCTCAAAAAATTATCCATCGCTGCAGTATGGACATAAAATTTTGCATTTTAATAGCATAATTAAAGTCGGCTGATTTTTATGGTGAAACAATTATTTTTTTCCCTTCAATCTTAAAGTGTACCTCACCGGTTAATGCTAATTTTTCAAATACTTTAGATACGTTTTCATTTCTTGTCAGTTGCCCGGTAAAGTGAAGATTTACATTACCTGCATAAACAATATCTGCATCATACCATCTTGAAATCTGGCGTAGAACCATTTTCAGATCCGCTTTCTTAAATTGGAAATGCCCATTCTTCCATGCCATTACTTCTTCTATATCGGCATGATTCGTTACATTAAATTCCCCTGCTTTACTAATATCAACCTGCTGGCCAGGGTGCATAAATTTGGGTGATGGGTTACCGGCTACACCAGGCGCAGATACTTTTATCATTCCTTCAAGCAATGTGGTTTTTATCGAAGCTTCGTCACTATAGGCATTTACATTAAAATGAGTGCCCAATACTTCTATTTCTGACGATGTAGCTTTTACTTTAAAAGGCATGGCTTTATTTTTCGCCACTTCAAAATAGGCTTCGCCGGTTATTACCACTTTCCGTTCTGCCCCAGTAAATACAACCGGAAAGCGGATCGAAGAAGCTGCATTCAGCCACACTTTTGTGCCATCGCTCAACGTAACCTGGTATTGACCGCCACGGGGTGTAGAAATGGTATTATAAAATGCTTCATCTTTTTCGGTGACCTGTTTGCCATTTACGGAGTAAGTCAGCAAGCCATTATTTAATTTCTGCACGGTAATATTTCCCTGCTGGCTGATGGTTCCGTTCGATGCATTGTCTAATACAATAGCAGAGCCATTTGCCAAGGTTAGTATAGCTTTGTTGCCACCGGGTACAATATCATTTTCAGGTTGCGATATAGTTGTGTTTACAATTTCCTGTTTGGAAGATTTGGAGGAAACAATAAAATAAGCGCCGGTAGCCAGAAGAACTAGTATAACTGCAGCTGCGGCAGGTATTTTCCATTTTCGATGAGGCAATACTATTCCAGGCTTCTCTTGCTGACCTATAGTTTGAAACAAACGGTTCTTAATCCGTTCAGCCAGTTGCTGCTCCGTTTCATTTTCGTTTGCCGCTAGTTCAGATTCGGTATCATTAAATGAATGGTACCATTCATTTAAAATATTTTTTTCTTCCGTGCTGGCCCTTCCGCCCTGGTACTTTTCTATCAGCACCAGTATGTTTTCTGGAATTTGCATATATAGTAAGTATGTTGAAAAGGGTGCAGCACCCATGCGGATGGAAAATAAATTTCGAAACCCTAAAAAAGCAGGATAGAAAAGAGAAATCAGAAGAAATGGAAGAAAGTTTTGGCAGCCAGTTTTAATTGTTTTAGCGCTTTGTTTAGCTGGTTCTCTACTGTCTTGGGAGATAAATGTAGTTCTTTTGCAATTTGTTTTACAGGCATTCCTTCATTGCGGCTATAGTTAAATATCAGTCTGCATTTTTCAGGTAGTTTCTCTGTCTCGGTTTTTACAATTTCCAATATACGTTTATAATGCAGCGAAGTTTCAATAGTCAATTCAAATACCGGGGTTTGCTGGGAATTATTATTATAAATCCGTTCTTGCTCTTTCTTCTTTATTTTACCCAGCACCATATATTTAGCTGCAGTAGCTAAATAATTATCTAATGATTGGATTTCACTTTTTTCCCTGTTTGCCCAAAGGCTGGCAAAAACATCATGCACAACATCTTCTGCTACTTCAATTTCCTTAAGCCTGTTATAAGCAATGGCAAATAATTTTTTCCAGAAACGATTATAAATTTCTGTAAAAGCAAGTTCATCACTTTCAGAAAGCAAATCTAAAAGCAGTTTATCATCATATAGCTTATACTCTTTCATCAGGCAACCAGCGCTGAAAGTACTTATTTTTTTTAAAATTCATTTGAAAAAATTGGCAAAAGTAACGCATCGGGAGATAATAGCTTAATGTAAAAGATTAATCTCTTTTCCTTTCCCTGAATGTTCCGGCCTTTATCAATTAACTGATTGCTATGTCAATACCCTCCGACCAAAGCAACCAGCAGCAAAAGCTTTTTATCAAAGCCGGAAAACAGCAATATTAATTAACCTGTTGATTGTAAGCTTTTCTTTTTGAGTACTTTCAGCTTTCCATGTAACCATCATACATTCAGAAATGATCATTTTGCAAACGTTGGGTTTCTTTTTGCCTGGTGCCAGGCTGCATGGCTGCCTCCGTATACGATTCCTCTAATTTTTATCCAAAGATTTAATCTGCGATAAGTTATATAGGAAACAATAAGAATTGCCAGCATAATCAGCGGCAAGATCAATGATCCGGTAGCATCGCCGGCAGCATAGTGAGCTATGAAACCTGAACACAGTGTAATTGCAAAACCAGCGTATAAAAACTCTTTCGCCCTGCCTTTCACCGCTGGGAGAAGCAATCCGATTATTCCGACAAATTTTGCAACAGCCAACTCTGTTCTGAAATAATCAGGAAATCCCAATTGACTGAAAGATGCTTTCAGTTGCCCGGAAAATAAATAGGCTGATGCTATCGCCAATATTATTAATGAAAACACCCCGGTTGATACCCAATAAACTATTTTAATCCTTTTCATTTGTTTATTTTTTATTGCATTTTGACCAAATGGAATTCGCAAATAATCATCACGGTTGCTGTGGAACATCCTCATGGCTCATTTCATAATTTTTTATTTGGCTATTATAAAATGAAATGAGTTTTACTTAACATTTGCCATTATTGGATGATTCAATAAATGCAGTAGATACCTGATATTGTAAAGTCGGGAAGAAGTGATAGTTATTCCTGTCTACTACGAATACTTCAGAATGCTTGTTATCAGATAGTTTTTTCGCAAGTTCCAATCCAGAACCACCACCAATAATTATCACCCTTTCTGTCATAAGTTTCATTTTTTTACTTCAGTTAGCACTTCATTCCCGCTTTGGTTTTTCAGGCTTCCACAGGTAATATTTTGTTAAGCCACGTTTACATATCGCACTCGTTTCGTCATAAATTTTTGTCCTAAAACGTTTATGGCTCTTTTGATTCTTTTGTTTTACTTATTCGAATTGCCAATCCTCTGTCTACATCTTTAATCAATTCATATTGATTTCAGATGAAAATAAATGAGGATCTATAGAAAGTATTGATTCAGTAATTCCGGGACTGTCTGCCAGATCAATAAGTAAATAAAATTTTCCTGCATGTACCCCCCAGATAACCATCTTTGGATGCCGTGTTGAAGGCATGATTTCAGGAACCAATTCATTTAACAAGCCATCCCAGAATGCTTCTTCCAATTCCTCCATAGCAGGGCTGTTTTTGCTGCTGCTGTTGTTCCTACATAGAGCCTTCTTTGAAAGTGTTGTGTCTGTGAAAATCAAAACTTCCTGATGAACATGTTGCAGTTTCATAATTGAAAGATGTTTTTTAATTCTGATTTTGATATTTGTTTTGAGGGGAATGCGCTAAGGAAAATAGGAACCAATTTTTTTCTTCATAAAATGACAGGCAGCTGCATTTCCATCGAAAACGAAATTAGCAGCACAACAGGGGTAGATCCAAATTCTGAGATGGACAAAAGTTTGATAATGACCGGACAAAAAATGGCAAGTAATCTGACAACGACCGGACAAAAAATGGAAATGTATCCTAAACCCCTTTAGGAGAGGAATTTAATCTGCGTAACTTTTAGTAATCGAAAGACTTTATGGACGAAAGGGACCCATCGGGAAAAGTATCAGTGATAACAAAAAAACATTCGTTAGCTAAATTTTAGTCAGATACGTTTCGGTGGTTACCTCATCGTCTAGCTGTAACCGCTTACGAAGGCGTTGCCTGATCTTATAAACGCTATCAGGAGAAATGCCAAGCATCGACGCCGTTTGTTTGGTGTTTAGATGCAAACGGGTAAGCGCGGCCATACGCTGTTCGGCTACAGTAATGTCAGGTATCATTTCTTTGAGTTTTAAAAAGAAGCCCGGATATATTTTTTCGAAAAGTGTCTTAAATTTTTCCCAGTCTTCTTCGGTAAGTATGGTTTGACGGCTTAGCTCGTCGGCAAGCTGATGCTGTTCATCAGTGAGTGGTTTGTTTGCTACCTGTTGTTCCAACTGTTCTATAACCTTTGTTTTTTCAATAATGCTTTGGGTAAACATATCCAATTGCTCTTTTGCTGCTGCCAGTTCTTTTTCGGCAGCAACCTTTTGGTGAAAAGCCAATTGTCGCTGATACCTGGATTTTAAACGCTGGCGATTGAGGATAAGTAAACCAACAATAGCAACTAAAACAATTGCTGCAATAATCAAGTTGCGTTCCCGTGTTTCGGCGTCTTTTTCTTTTTGAAGATCACGAATCTCAGAAACGTTTGACTGATTGTCTAATCTAAGCCGGGAAATTTCCAAACGGCTGTTTGCAACAGCCCGTTCGATAGAATCGTGCAAGTAACTGTATAATTGGGAATAATGATAAAAGCTGTCGCTGTTACCAAATGCACGATATACATCGGCTGTTGCATAATAGAGACTTTGAAGGGTATGTGAATTTTGTTGCGGTTGTTGTTGAAGCATTCGCATAGCTTCCTTCACCTGCAGCAGGGCAAGGTCTTTTTTCCCCTGCAATAAATTGATTCTCGCTATCCGTTGCATTGAGTTGACTGCACTCGCTATTTGGCCATGCTTTTTACTCGTGCTGTAGTCGAATTCAAGCAATGGTTTAGCGATGTCATACTTTTTTTGCAAAAAATAACTTGCTCCTTTATTTCCCGAAATAATCCCTTTCCAAACTTCAGAATTTATCGCGTTTGCAATTTGCATGGCAATATCATAATAATGAAATGCAGAATCGTAGTTGCCAATTTTTTGCCAGCAAAGTGCTATAGTATTCCAACGGCTCATCGTATTTACTCTTGCATCATGGGAAGTGTCTTTTTCATTTACAATAGCCCTCCGGGAGTAATACATACTTCTGTCGTAGTCCCGTGTAGTATAAAGAAGCTCTCCGAGAAACTGGTATTTATAGGCGTCATTCGTTATTCCTTTTCTATCAAAGATTTCTACCGCATTTAAACAATACATCGTGGACAGTTCAATTTGCTTGCAGAAAAACATCGTTTCTCCATACCACCAACTGACAGTTGCAATAAGGTACTCGTCATTTATTGCATACGCTTGCTGCAGTGCAGGCTTCATTAGTTGTATTATGGAATCCTTTGCCGCCATTTTTCGTATTTCCCATAACATATTCGCCCGAAGGTGTTTTAAGCGCACCTGGAAATACGGTCCTGTCGCAGCGCCCTTTTTTTCGAGCTCATTTAAAGTGCGAAAAACGTTGGCCGTATCCAAACTCCTCAATTTATCCCTGATCTCATTGAAGTTTTTGTTTAGTGTATCATCATCCGCATCTAAACTTTTTATCCATTCATCCAGGGGCAAAGATTTGTTTTGTGCAAATGCAGGAGGGTTTATTTGAAGTAAGACAAATAATATAAATAGCAGGTATGGCGTTTTGGCCAGGAACATCATTTACTGTTTAAGACTATGCCACATATTTATGGGCAATATTTAGATTTCCTTTTTGCTACCGTGAGGATTTTGCTACCACTTAAAGTTACACTTTTTAAAGAGTAAAACATATTGATGTCCCCCAAATTGGTTTGTTTAAATTCAGACTGTTTAAGTGAGTGATGACACCCCGAGTGTCGCTATCATCCGAAAAACAGGATTACAGTCCCTGCACTATGGTTGTATAAATGGTTGTTGTAATCGTGCCGTATGTTTGAATATATGAAAAAACGAAGCTTCCGTGTGCCAGAAGTTTCCGCTTGTATCTCTGATTACAACGTGTTGAATATCTTTAGTGGCTTTAAATGAAAGCGGTTCATGTTTTCTGTTGTGTTACCCCAACATCACATGTTACAGCGGGTTAATTTTTCATTTATCTTAAAAAATAGATTTTGATTTGATTTTGCAGATACCCAAAAACCAAAGCTGGTTTGAGACGAAATAAATAAGTTCTTCATCTCCTGACAAAATAAAAATCAGCTTGTCTTTAGTGTTGGAATTGACTACTGCTTCCCATATTTCCTGAAGTGTTGTTGAAGCATCAATAACTTTTTCCTCACCCGATACAATATGAATTGAGTAGGATACCGCTTTTGCAGTATTTCAGTTCTCTGCCAAAAATAAAGTTATTTTCAGGAGAAAAGTATATGAGTGTTGTCTGCTTGTGAAGCCAAAGAGGCGTAAATGATTTTCCACCTGACGGCGCCCTATATATGTAGCAATAATTTCGCACGGACAGAAATAGTTGAGACATGCATTTTACTTTCAATATGCTCTATTCTTTTAGCATAAATCCAGATAACCGTTGCTATCAGCAGTACCGCCACAAGTATAATAATGATAAGGAACCAATTTTTTTTCTTCATAAAATGACGGGGAGTGCCTTTTTCTTAAAAGCTAAATTAGCAGTATACCAGGGGGAGATCCAAATTCTGAGGTGGACAAAAGTTTGACAATGACCGGACAAAAAATGGAAATGTATCCTAAAACCCTTTAGGAGAGGAATTTAATCTCTGTAACTTTTAGTAATAGAAAGACTTTATGGACGAAAGGGGCACATCGGGAAAAGTATCAGTGATAACAAAAAAACATTTGTTAGTTAAATTTTAGTCAGATACGTTTCGGTGGTTACTTCATCGTCCAGCTGTAACCGCTTACGAAGGCGTTGCCTGATCTTATAAACGCTATCAGGAGAAATGCCAAGCATCGACGCCGTTTGTTTGGTGTTTAGATGCAAACGGGTAAGCGCGGCCATACGCTGTTCGGCTACAGTAATGTCAGGTATCATTTCTTTGAGTTTTAAAAAGAAGCCCGGATATATTTTTTCGAAAAGTGTCTTAAATTTTTCCCAGTCTTCTTCGGTAAGTATGGTTTGACGGCTTAGCTCGTCGGCAAGCTGATGCTGTTCATCAGTGAGTGGTTTGTTTGCTACCTGTTGTTCCAACTGTTCTATAACCTTTGTTTTTTCAATAATGCTTTGGGTAAACATATCCAATTGCTCTTTTGCTGCTGCCAGTTCTTTTTCGGCAGCAACCTTTTGGTGAAAAGCCAATTGTCGCTGATACCTGGATTTTAAACGCTGGCGATTGAGGATAAGTAAACCAACAATAGCAACTAAAACAATTGCTGCAATAATCAAGTTGCGTTCCCGTGTTTCGGCGTCTTTTTCTTTTTGAAGATCACGAATCTCAGAAACGTTTGACTGATTGTCTAATCTAAGCCGGGAAATTTCCAAACGGCTGTTTGCAACGGCACGTTCGATGGAATCGTGGAGGTCATTGTATAATTGTGAATAGTGATAAAAGCTGTCGTTGTTGCCCAGTACACGATATACATCGGCTGTGGTGTAATACAGGTCTTGAAGGAAATTGGGTAGCCGTTGAGGTTGTTGTTGAAGCATTCGCAGAGCTTCCTTCACCTGCAACAATGCGCTGTCTTTTTTCCCCTGCATTAAATTGATTCTCGCTATCATTTGCAACGCGTGGGCTGCGTTGGCAATTTCACCATACTGTTTACTGCTGCGGTAGTCGAGTTCCATCACTGGTTTAGCGAGGTCATATCTTTTTTGTAAGAAATAAGTATATCCTTTATTTCCCGAAATAATTCCTTTCCAAACTTCAGAATTTAACGCGTTTGCCATTTGCATGGCAATATCATAATAATAAAATGCAGAATCGTAGTTGCCAATTTTTTGCCAGCAAAGTGCTATAGTATTCCAACGGCTCATCGTATTTACTCTCGCATCGTGGGAAGTGTCCTTTTCATTTTTAATAGACCGACGAATGTAATAGATACCCTTGTCAAGGTCACGTGTGAGATAAAAAAGCTCTCCGAGAAATTGGTATTTGTGCGATTCAGCTGTTATTCCTTTTTTATCAAGAATTTCAACCGCATTTAAACAATACATTGTCGACAGTTCAATTTGATTGCAGAAAAACATTGTTTCTCCATACCACCAGCTCACAGTTGCAGTAAGGTAGTCGTCATTTATTGCATAAGCCTGTTGCAATGCAGGCTTCATTAGTTGTGCTATGGAATCCTTTGCCGTCTTATCACGTATTTTCCATAACATAGTTGCCCGAAGGTGTTTTATGCGCACCTGGAAATACGGTCCGGCCGAAGCACCTTTTTTTTCGAGTTCGTTTAAAGTGCGGAAAACAATGGCAGTATCTGTACGCTGCAATGTATTCGCGATCTCCTTAAAGTTTTTGTTTAGCGTATCGTCATCCGCATCTAAACTTTTTATCCATTCATTCAGGGGCAAAGATTTGTTTTGTGCAAATGCAGGAAGATTTATTTGAAGTAAGACAAATAATATAAATAGCAGGTATGGCGTTTTGGGAAGGAACATCATTTACTGTTATTAAGACGATGTCACATAATTTATGGCAATAGCTAGTTTTCCTTTTTGCTACCGTGAGGATTTTGCTACACTTAAAGTTACACTCTTTAAAGAGTAAAAAATATTGATGTTCACAAATTGATTTGTTTAAGTTCAGAGTGTTTAAGAGTGATTAAATCAGAGTGTCTACCTTAGAAATTAAGGCTACGGCCTACACTATAGTAATCAGCACCGTTTGCGGCAGCAGCCGTCTAAACGTATATTTTCAATAAAAACAGGTGTATTTTCTCTTGCTTGGTGTTGCAGCGGGTTTTAGATTTGTATCGGAAGTTGTTGATACAGTCAATCTATCCAACATCATCTGAAAACCGAATCCAACAATCCTGAACAACCAAAAACCAACTTCTTCCTTTACCGTCCAGTAAACAAATTAAAGGTCATTGCAACGAGCAATGACCTTTTTTAATTGTCTTCTCATTATTTACCCAGCTGTCTTTTAAACCTATTGTTATAAAATAGAGTCTCATCTTTTGACAGAACTATGTAATTTTTAAAATTAGATATCCAACTTTAAATATGGCCACGTACCCAAAGAAGATTTTATGTGTCGATGATGATCAAGATGATTGTTTCTTACTACAGAAATCTATTCAGCAGCTTTCGGATATTGTTGTTGAAAATGCCTATGATGGAGAAGAGGCACTGAAGATTTTAGAAAATCAAAAACTGTCCGGGGATCTCCCCTGCCTGATTGTACTGGACATTAATATGCCTGTGATGGATGGGATAAAAACAATAGAGTCCATTAAAAAAGACGAGCAGTTAAAAAATATTCCGGTAGTGGTCTTCAGCACCTCTTTAAAAACACTTGACGAAGAATACATAAAAAAGAAAAACATTGAGGCCTTTACCAAGCCATTAGAGTGGTCCTTATATAAAGAGATTGCCAAAAAATTATTGACCTATTGTGAATAAGGAAACGTAACATTTTAAGCTAAGCGTAGTCTATTTATTTTAGTTTTCATTTATTCTTTAATTCAATCCACACGGGTGCGTGATCGCTGGTTTTTTCCCATCCACGGACATGCCTGTCAACACCCCCTATTTTAAGCCTGCGGTCCAAATGAGGACTGAGTAAAAAATGGTCAAGCCGCAATCCGGCATCTCTTGAATAGGCATTGCGGAAATAATCCCAGAATGTATAAATCTTTTCGCCGGGGTGAAGCTTGCGGATAGCATCTGTCCATCCTTGCGAAGCCAATCGCTTGAACGCGGCGCGAACCTCTTTGCGGAATAAAGCATCGTTTACCCAACGCTCCGGTTTATAGACGTCAAGTTCGGTGGGCATGACATTAAAGTCGCCTATAAGTGCTACAGGCACATCATACGCCAGTAATTTTTTCGCATGGGCAGAAAGGCGCTTAAACCATTTTAATTTATACTCGAAATTCGGACTGGGATAAGGATTGCCATTGGGAAGATAAAGGCAACCGATCACCATATCATTTACAATCGCTTCAATATAGCGGCTGTGGATATCTTCCGGATCACCCGGCAATGCCCGTCGTACTTCCCGGAGCTGTCCTTTACGGGATAGAATGGCGACACCATTCCAACTCTTTTGACCATGCCAGATAGCCTGATAACCGGCATCCTTGATCGCTTTCTCCGGAAATTTTTCATTTGGCGCTTTCAATTCCTGCAAACACAAAATATCCGGTGATGCTTCCTTTAGCCATCGCAGTAACACAGAAAGCCGGCCATTAACGCCATTGACATTATAAGTTGCAATCTTCATATTCGATCACCTTTCTTTACTAACAGAGGCTTTCAGCGGGTCCGTACTATAATATAACGTGCTACTTCTTCACCAGGGGATCATAAGGACGGGGCAGGAACATTTTCACTGCTTCATTTCATCCGGTACATTCAATTGCCCTTACAAAATCCTGTATTTACGACATTCAATGTGATCACGATATTGAATGGGATTCTGCTTGAAAAAACTTGTTAGCACCTTCCAAGTAAAAAGTACAACTTTTTAATCGTATATTTTAGAACCGCTTGTAAGACTAGGGATTTCCCTTTTGCTTTTCATGGTATCTCGCATTAGAACGAAATGGCATTTAAAAATAGCAGCAAGTAATTTATTTTTTTACAATTTATATATTTTATGCAACCTCAATCAAGAAAAGGGTTGATTGATGCCCGTAAGCAACCTCCCTCAATTTTCGATTACTTTACTCGTGGTAAGACTGCCGACTTCGCTATCTATTATAATATGGCGCAGGATAATATCAATGAATTGATTTCCTCATTAGAAGGCAACAACAATAAGAGTGTCAATGATAAATAGGATGAAACATTTATTGCTTTACGAAATTATTTATGGAAAGGATTCGAATTCAATAAAACAAATCAGGATATTCCATAACAGAAGATGCTAAAAGGCTTATCACGAAACTTCGTACCAAACTGGATACATTACGAAACTTTCATTCACACATATGGCATGATAATAATGTTCTGGAGTTTGATGAAGAGTTGCTATTTTTTATAGAAGACAAATTAAATGTAGTAATTGCCGAGGCCAGGCTAAATTTTTTTGATAAGGAAATTAGATTTTTTGAAGAACAATTAAATAAAATACTTCACTTCAATCCTATGATGTCGCTTCCATTACTGGACATCACATCAATCAAACAGCCTTCGAGCTGGGTAAAACAGAAAAGAAAGAAATACTTAAAGCAAGACAAGCTTACAAAATACTATCCTACCTGAACGATATACCCGAATATTAGCCGACACCTCTGCCATATCATTATTTATTACTAGAATGAAGATAGCCTGCAAATCAGGGAATTTGCAGGCCATCTTGACAATACTTTACCTAAATAAATGATAAGTGGCGGAGAGAGAGGGATTCGAACCCCCGGACCTGTGACAGTCAACGGTTTTCAAGACCGCCGCATTAGACCGCTCTGCCATCTCTCCGGCGCAAAAGTAAGTGTGCCGGATAAAACGACAAAATTGATTTACCTCTTAATCAAAAAAACTTTGAAAAATAATAGAATGACTGTCTCTTGATCTGGAATGAATTAATGATAGATTTTCATTATATAAATAATAAAACGGCGAATTGCACTTGCCATTGAACCGGCAAACCAATTCTCATGCGGCTCCTTTTTTGGCTCCCTTTCTTTCGGTTTTTTTATTTATCGCTTCATGAACAATTACCTTGCTTTGCATTACCACTTTCTTCTCGCCAATTTCCTCAGCGCTTTTTTTATTGATAAGCTGGATAAGGATTTCCGTTGCTTTTTCCGCCTGCTCATAAGGAAACTGCTCTACCGATGCCAACGGTGGTTCATCCAGGTAGCTTGTCATCGGCAGGTTAGCATAGCTTACAAAGAAAATATCCTGGTTGATTTTAAGACCCTGGCTGCGGGAATACTTCATGGCATCCAAAGCAACATAATCATTAAACGCAATAATGGCGGTTGGCCGCTTTTTCAGGGATAGTAATTGCTTCATCGCCGCCAATGTTTTTTCTTTATCCAGGTCTGTCTGCACCACATAAGCTGTATCCGCAGGAAGATTATTTTTTTTCAGGCCCTCCAGGTAGCCATTGAGCCTCTCCAGCGAAGGCAGCATTGTATCAGGACCTTTTATAAATCCAATTTGCTTATGTCCCCTGTTTGCCAGCCAGTCTACCAGTTGAACGGAACTGTTTTTTAAATTACAGGACACGGAGTAGGCCTCCCAGGTATCGGGTACCCTGTCAAAAAAAACAACCGGGATCGAATAATTCTTCAATTGCTCAAAGTGCTCATACGTATTTGTATTCTTGGATAAGGACACCAGCAATCCGTCTACCCGGTGCCGCCGCATGGTGTCCACTATTTTTTTCTCACGTTCCACATTATCATGCGACTGACCGATCAGTACGGTATAATTATTCTGAACAGCGATATCTTCTATCCCGTTAATAGCGGTTGAAAAAAATTCTTCACCAAGATTGGGTAGTATAACGCCTATAGTAAAAGTTTTGCCTTGTTTGAAAGATATAGCCGCCTGGTTAGGTTCATAGTTCAGCTCCTGTGCCAGTTTTTGTACCTGTGCTTTGGTGCGAAGCCCTATGCTGGGATGATTGTGCAAAGCCCTTGAGACAGTGGAAACGGAAACATTTAACTGCTTTGCAATTTCTTTAATCGTGGCAGGCTTCTGATTCATAAAAAGGAAGTTAATTACAAATTCACAAAGCAAAAAATATTGCAGTGAATGGTGAGTAATGAGTGGTCAGGCATTACCATTCATTCCTACTATTGACATGCTTGGTTGGCAATGCTTCCTGCTTCCCATTCATCATATACTTTTTACTTTGTTCAATGGCATCCATCAATTGCGCCAGTATATCTTCTGATCGGGCATCGTAATCAATCACTAAAGGCGCTTTAAATTGAACCGATAGAATAGTTCCTTTCTCCCTTAGCTTCAGCCCGGTTTTATTAAAAGCCCGCCAGAAGCCGTTTATAACTACAGGGATAACGATGGGTTTATTTTGCTTAATGATAAGAACAGTGCCTTTTCGTCCCGGCGCAAATGGCGTTGTAGTTCCCTGCGGAAAAGTGATCACCCAGTTTTTTTCAAGAGCTCTGGTAATTTTTCTTGTATCGGATGGATCAAGTCCTTTACGGGTTTCTTTTGCTTCCGTATTCCATGTTCGCTTTACGGTTAAAGCACCAGCTAATGTAAAAAGACGGCTGATCCAGCTGCCGTTCATGGTTGCTTCTGCTGCAACATAGTTTACACGTGTAAAAGGATTAAGTAAATAATAAGGAATTCCCAACTTGTTCATCTTACCCCATTTTACAGCGCAGAAAATATGCAGAAAGGTAATGACGTCGGCGAAATAAGTTTGATGATTGCTGACAAACAAAACATTTTCCCGGGGCAAATTTTTAAGATGTTCTGTTCCCGAAATTTTTAATTTATTGATGATAGCCAGCCCTGGATAGGAAACCAGGCCTACAACAGCATAAACAATCTTACGGACCAGCTTGAAGTTTTTTAATCGTTCAATCAACGAACTCATAATAATAACTTTTAGACAAGCAATCAGAGCCTGAAATTAAGCAATTGAAAACTATTAAATCTCAATACCACTTACAAAAAAGGCTGCCCTTTTGATGGACAGCCTTATAATAAAAAGCCTTATCAGAAATTATTCAGGTTTAGATTCATCTGCACCAGCAGCAGCTTCTCCACCTTCCATTTTCTTCTTCAGGTCAGCCAGTACACCCAGGTCGCCCAAAGTAGCTTTTTCTACTTTGCCCTGTATGTTTTTAACGGCTTTCTTGGTTTTATCAGCTTCCGCTCTCTGCTCTTTCTTCGCAGCTTCTTTCTCTTCTATTTGTCCTTGTTCCCAGATGCGGCTATGAGAAAGTACAATGCGCTTTTCGTTACGATCAAATTCGATCACAACAAACTGAGCTGTTTCATCAGC
>CAMLEX010000026.1 GCA_946479055.1 uncultured Bacteroidota bacterium
CGTTCAACACGGTATAAGGGAGGATATATCAATTGATGGCTTTGTAAAGTGGTTTTATTAAAATCAAATCACTCTATTTTTCGCTGATATAATCCTTTTTCACAACTGAATATTATCAATGAACTAAACCTGCATTTTAAAATACGTTTGGAAAGAAATATGGAATTAAGCTATTCCAGGGGCTTGTCAAGCCGACTTTGAAGTCTATTGATGAAAGAAACAAAGACTGGAACAATGCAGAAGTTGAAATTTTTATGGCAATTAAACATTGATCAGGCGACTCTGAAGGCGCCATGGATTAATGATAAATGATTGTAATCATAGCAAAATTTTGTATCTTAATCATTCTAAACGAAACTCATAAATTATGAAACCAAAAACTGCATCCCTTATAATTGGAATTGCTTTCATAGTGGTCGGGCTTCTGGGGTTTATTTCTAATCCAATTGTGGGAGATCCTGATAAAGCAATTTTTCATACTGATACTTTGCATAACATCGTACATATTGTCAGCGGAGTTTTGTTTTTATTTGTGGCATTAGCTATGCCCGCTTCTGCACCTGTTTTTCTTAAAGTTTTTGGAATCATTTATTTTCTTCTTGGCGTTTTAGGGTTGATTACTTTTGGTACAAGCGGAATGGGAAAACTATTGGGCTTTCTTCATGTAAATGGCGCCGACAATTTTTTGCATATTGGACTAGGGATTATCATTTTCCTGGCAGGCACACTCCGGCCAAAAGCCCCGGTGGTAGCTTAACCGTTGCCAATGCTCCGGAGCATACTGGAATTTCAGACAGATTTGTTAGACGCTTGAGAAATCAGGCGTTTCTGAATATGAATAGGCAGGCGATTCAAACAACGTTTGAATCGCCTCCATGCGATTGAATTTTACCAACGATAGGACATAAAGGGTAAAAAAATGATTACAATTTCATCAGCACCCAATGGACTTTCACCAAACAATATTCATTGATTGTGGAATAAAATCAACATCAAAAGAAAGATGGGAAGAAATTTACTTTTTTTTTAAGCGATATCAGTATGAATAAACTCATATCCCGGATGGCATCAGAATTGTATTTACCAGAACAACAAATTTTCATAGGAATTGAATTAAGAAGCGGGGGAGATTTCTATCTTCCCTTTTTTATTTTGAAAAATGTACGCAATACAGGTTTTCGTTTATTATGCTATTATTAATAATTTGTTTCTTTAGTATTAATTAATGCTCGTTTTGTAAGAATACTCAGTATCATTCAGGAAGCAACTTACATAAGCTGCCAAGATTTTAATAGATGCTCATTAATTGAGAAGATTTATTTTTCCTTTTAACTTTTTGCTGTTCGTTATTTAGGCATTAATGAGATTAAACCTGGCCTCTGCAAGTTTTGTAAAATCAAAGATATCTCTGCCGAAAATCTACTGTTATGAATAATACTGAAAGGGAAATTCAACAGCTACAGACTGAAATAGATCAGCAAAAATTAAAGGTAAAGGAAGCTATTAAAAACGGGGCAATGTTTGAAGAAATAAAGAAAAATCACCCTATACATAAACCAACTTGAAAAGAAACTTGCGTCTTATGTAGCAAACCCAAATGACAAAAACCAGGTTTGATTCTTTTTCAATTTCTTTCTAATTGCAGGTTTGCATGACTAAAAGACTTTAGCAATCATGCAAACAGCCCAAAAAATACCTGAAAGCAACAGAATGCTTTCAGGTAGAAAAATATTCAGCAAAGCAATGACCTTTGAACGTTGAGTCCACTAGCAATCAATGAGTCCCTTTCTTCCTTATAACGCTGCAGCGAGCTAAGATTCCGTATAAAAAATAAATAAAATGGATACATGCCCTCCTCATTGATGCGGGAATCAGGCCTATGCCAGCAGAGCTTAAAACTGAAAAAGAACTTCTATATGCTACGGCATGACAGAAAAGGACAAATATAAAATGTGAAACCCTGCATTACTGCGTAGAATCCCAATTTGGAGTGGTTCAGGTATTTGCCGATACAGATAATAATAATAATTGAGTATCAGATTTTTAGATGTAGTGTGGTACAAAAATGGTACAATGTTATCCAAAATATCAAATACTGCTCTTTAACCTGGTTTGCTTCATATCATCGACTTTCTCATGAATAAAATTAAGACCAGAAATATTTTACTTTTCTCATACTATATAGCACTGAATAATTGAAATCAGGCCCAATGGCAGTATACATTTTATTTCAGCATTAACTCTATCACCGGCACTTCAATACCAGGTTTGCTGGTTGGAAGTGTCAACGCAACTCCATCACCCTCCTCCTTGTATCTTATTTCAGATGCATCATGCAAAAACTGCGCATATTTTATTTTGCCTTTGTAGCCAGGCAGTATCAACGTTTGCCCGGTATAATCCATCAGGTGCACATACAATCTTTTTGTAACAGGGTTATATGTAAGTAAAGTGTTTGGAGGCGCTGTAAATGCCACAGGTGCTTGTTTACAACCATAGACCGCTTTGTTGTTATACTTCATCCATAAACCCATACTATCTAATGCACGTTGTGCACGGTAATCAAAATAACCCCTTGCAGTGGGGCCAACATTTAGTATCAGGTTACCTCCCCTGCTTGTTGCCGTTATCAGTAATGTAAGCAACTGGTGATTGGTTTTCCATGTGGTTTCATCACGGAAATAACCCCATGAACCTGAAAATGTCTGGCAGGTTTCAAAATATGTGCCTGCGAATTTATCAAGCTCTTCAGGCTTCACCTGTTCAGGTGTTACAAAGTCAGCGCCATCACTGTATTCTTCAAGATCGAGCCTGTTATCTACAAGTATACCGGGTTGTAATTTTCTTATCATCTTTAATAATTCAACAGAGCCCCAATCATCCTTTCCTTTGCCATGACCATTGCTGTTTGGATAAGAAAAATCCAGCCATAAAATATCTATTTTGCCATAATTGGTGAGCAACTCTCTTATCTGTTTGTGCAAATATGTTTTGTATTTACTCCAGTCTTTCCCCTTATTTAATCTTGCATAAGCAGTATCTGTTTCATTGGCAGGCTGCAATGGATGCACCCCATCAATCGTAAAATCAGGATGATGCCAGTCGATCAGCGAATAATAAAAACCAACTTTAATACCTTCCGCACGAAATGCTTCCGCGAACTCTCTTACAAGATCTCTTTTTGCCTGCGTGTTTGTTGCTTTATAATCTGTGTACTTGCTGTCAAACAAACAAAAACCTTCATGATGCTTGGTAGTAAGCACGGCATATTTCATACCCGCAGCTTTGGCTTGCTTCGCCCATTCTTTGGGGTTGAACATATCTGGATTAAAATTGTCAAAGTAAGGCTGGTATTGCGCATCGTTCATTCTTTCCCAACGTTTCACCCATTCATGTCTTGCTGCGCCCGCATATAAGCCCCAATGTATAAACATACCAAACCGATCGTTGGTCCACCATGCCATGCGCAGCTGTTTTTGTTCGGGTGATTCTTTGCCAATTTGTTTGGGCTGTGCAATAATTGTCTGAAATGATGATGCTACAATTGTTGCGCCTAATAAAATGTTCTTTAATGATTTCATGTTTTGATATTTATTGACAATGATATTCAGAATACATATTTTTTTAACTAAGCTGTATTGCTACTTTATAGCTGTTACTGTATCGTTCAACCCTTGGGGTTAATAGTTAGCCCCTCGAACTATCACGCAATTTTATCCTGCGGCTGCTATAATTGCATTCGCCTATGAACTATTTCAGATAGCCTGCCAATCGGACCCCAAGTTTTTCATATCCTACTGCATTGGGATGCAATCCATCGTCAAACAACGACTCATCAATATTTCCTGTTTTATTTAGCAACACTGTTCCGGGATTAATATATTTAATGCGCAACAAATCCGACAACCTTGCAATGCCTTTATTCAAAACAACGATCCTTTTTTCCATTTGCCTTCCTGGCAATATGCCGGATAACCAAACAGTTGCCTCTGGCTGGCGTGTTTTAATTTGTTCTACCAGATTTTTTAGTCCCGCAATAATCTCTTCATCATTGTTTTCGGTTAAATTGTTTGTACCGATCATCAGCACAATATTACTTGCATCAAATCCATCCAGCTCTTCATGATATACCCGTCATAACACGTTTTCAATTTTATCCCAGCCAAACCCAAGATTGTGCATCCCTGCTGGTTGCAAATATTTATTCCATGAGGCGGTGCCGCGGGCCAGAGGTGCTTTCGGTTCTCCACCCCAATAATGAATGATCGAGTTGGCAAGAATAACAGACTTCGGCGGATCGGTTTTATTCAATTGCAGTATTTCGGCATGCCTGCTTCTCCAGTCATAATAACCATCCCTGCTTTGTGTTACAGGACTAGCGGTGGATATATTGACCGAAGGTTCCTGTAATATATTCCGGATAATTTTTTCATAAGCAGCAGCATACTTCATCATGCCAATATCATTCGGATGAAGGCCATCAACAGTAGTTTCAATATCCAGCTTAATATCTTTATTGCCAAGCAGAAAAATATTTTGTAACCCTTCGTTTTTCAACTGTGCAAAAACATTTCTCAGTACATTATTTACTTTCTCATATTCGTCATGTTTAGCTGTATCAATAATACTCAGCGTATTGCCACTGCTATGCTGCACCAGCAGTATAGGTATTGACGGGTGTTTTTGCTGCAACAGGCTTACCGATTCCTTTATTCTTTTCTTCACTTCATCGTCGGTAAAACCCGCACCAGCAGTTAAATTAGGCAAGCAGTCGAGTATATACAGCTTCGCGTCAATTTCAGTCATTAAATCAATAACGGATTTTTCCAGTCGCCCGCTTCCTGAAAAACCAAGATTGATCAGCGGCCTGTCCAGCTTTCTTTCGAGAATAGCTGTCCAGGCAAGCCCGGGCCTGGTAGCACATGCGCCCTGTGCGATAGATGTGCCATATACCACAATCGGTTTCTCTGTGCTCAAAGGCATTGGCACAAAATTTTTAGCAACCGGCACACCTACCTGCAGCCATTGCACAACATTGTACAAGGGAAGAAATAACCTGTATTCGCAATCCCTGCCTGTAAATACATGATCCACTTCAAGATTTGAAAAACGGTATTCAATCGTATCGCCAAAAGAAAATCCGCCCTGCGCCCATACCCATTTGCCATTATGATCGATAGCATAAAGGTCAATACCGCTAACTCCTGTGGCGGGCATGTGGTTCATAGCAAAACTTCCTTTGTTTTGCACCACATAACGCACAACAATATCGCTTGCATTAGTTTTTAATTTTATATACAGCCCCGCACTGCTGTGTGAGATATTCCAGACATTTGGATTCAAAGTTTTTTCGGCACGGGCAGGGAACCGGTCGTACTTTTCTTTTACCTCATTTGGCCATGCCTGCCCTTCAATAACAGGAAAAGAATTATCCGCAGGGTTCCACCATTTATATTCTTTTGTGTCTTGAGAAAAGCAGGTTATCGCTTTTACAAAACATGCAATTGCAACAACAGAAAATTTATAGCTCATCATTGAATATCTAAAATGCATCTAATACCGCTTTTGCTTTTTGCAACATGTCTGCTGCTGATTCCTGCTCCAATGCTTTTGTATTAAACTCACCCAGCATTGCTTCAAGTTGCTGCAGTTTTTTGTTTTCGCCTTTTTTTATACACTGCTCTTTGAGTATCCGTATTTTTTCATAATCCTGGACACCTTCTATCAATCTTTCAAAACGAATTGAACTGCCGCCGGGGTAAACAAAATAAGTATCTCCCGAAGACCATGTACTGAACCGTGCATCCTGCATAGGATTTTGTGGCCAGCAATTATAGGCCCATCGCAAATAACCATTGTAATTTTGTGCAGCAGCATACCAGCCCAGCCATACAGCTTCGGCAGTCGGCGAAAAAGTAAATGTGTTTGGATGCCCTTCCCAGCAATAGGTGTAATAGGTGGTAGGCAAACCCGCTGCCACACGTTTTTCTTTGATTGTATTATCAAAATTTTCTGCAGAAGCAATGCAATAATCATATATTTCATTCGCTATTTCAACGTGATAACTTCCCGCTAAAGAAATTTTAAAACTCTTATCTATACTTTTTACCAGTGCAATCACTTTCTGCATATCAACAAGTGGTCTTTCATCCATTGCTATAGCTGTTTTACTAAACCATCCTTTCTGTTTAAGATGTGTTGCAAAATCGGTAAGCATGGGCCGCCAATGCGCCTCATATTCCGGCGTTCCTGTTTTGGCAATGAGCAATGTGTCTTTCCCTGCGGCTTCATCGTAATAATAAAACTTATTGTTCCAGGGAACCATCGTGTAACAGTTGACCAGTTTATCAATGCCAAGCTCCATCATATAGCTCACCCATTGATCAAAGATGGCATAATCATAAGCCCAGGTGCCATCTTTTTGCTTTATCCATTTTATCATTGACTTATAAATATCATAAGTTTGTCCGCGCCATGGGTCATAAATCATACTTACCGTAATGGCTTTCTGTCCTGCATTTGCGAGCATTTGCATAGAAGGGCGCATAAGATCAAAATGTTCTTTACTCCATTCTTTTTGAGCAAACACTCTTGCTACCGAATAAGGGTTTTGCCAGAGATCCAGGTGGAACCGCCAATCTTTTGGTGCAGGCAATGTATGAGGCTTAACGTTTACTATGTAAGTAAGTTCATAAGCTCTGCGAGCAATAGTCACCTGCAATTTGCCTGTATAACTACCGGCAACCGTATTCCCTGGAATAGCTATGCTTAACCATACCGGTTGTACGGTATAAGCGTCTATGCTCTTTTCAGGAATAAAATCAATACCATCGGCAACCAAAGAAGAATCAGATTCATCGGCCGGCAGAATACCACAACCATGACCTTCTTTATTCAATCCATCTGACAAAACATATCGCACAAAACCTGTCGTAACGGCAGTAGCCGGAATGCGATGTCCCTTATTGTCCGTCAATGCACCAGCTTTGACAAACACTTTTGCTAATTTTCTTTTTGTTGCTATTATAAACTGCGTATGCACCCTCTCTCCTTTCCATGCTACGGCAGTCCAGTTTTTTTGAGGCGTATTAATGGCTGGAGCCTTGTTTTTCTCATAACGCACATTAATATCTCCAAAGCTTATCAGTATGTCCGGAACAAGTGCATCCCATGATTGCTGATCAATTGGTTTGGGATTGGAAAACTCCCGGTAATCAATATTTTTATTATGCTTATCAGCGGCATTCCATGTTTGTGCATATACAAACCTGCATCCTAAGCAAAGACATAAAATAAAAACGGTTCTGTAATTCATGATGAATGATTAATAAAAAAAGCCGCTGGTGAGAACACCAACGACTAACTGCTATGAACTGCTATTTGTCGAACAAAATTTTGTCTACTATCTTTCCAGGAGAAATTTTTTTCATCTCCTTTTTTATAAAGAGGTTATCGTTAACCCAGCTTCTCTCCCACTCAAAAAAATCAGGCGCTTCGGGCTGTTTCCCTTTCATTTGCTTACGCAAATAATCAAAATATATTTCCCAGCGCTTTTTGTAAAAACTATTCATCATACCACTCCATTCTTTGTAAGCATATTCATGCAGGTAATCTTCCTTACGATTATGTTCTCCCCAATAAGTGATCAGCATCATCAGATTCAGCATGTTGTTTGTCTTTTCTTTTTCCGTATGTCCGGCATTCACCGCCTGTTGCTGCCAGGTGCTTAACCTGTAATAAGGATGTGTATTTAACAAAGTATCTGTCAGGTCACATAGTTGTAAAAATTGGCTTGCTGCCTTATCAAAAATCATCCTATTTTTTTCGTTGTATGCCGTAACTATATTGGCAAATACAGTATCTGCGTTATTGGCCAATACCTGTCTTGATAAATCGACCAGGTCAATATGGTAAGTATCGCTTGTTTTGAATGAGGAAGCTGCTTTTGCAAACAATCGCACTGCTTTTGAAAAGAGTTCTATATCATAACCCTTTTTTAATGTACCCCAGCTCGAGACAGATTTGATTTGTAAAGCAGGTCTTGCACATAGAATATTCTCAGGCGGGCCTTCCTGGTAACCCGGGATACTGTTGTATACAGTTTGCAAGAATAACTTCCAGGCATCAACTACATCTGCATTGTACTTTCCGTACCTGTATACAGTAAATGCTTTGATCCATTCTTCTATATTCACATGCTCTTTATGCCAGCCCAACTCCAGCATAATATCATATGAAACGGGATTGTTATTAAGACCTTCGGGCATAATGCCACATCCTTTCATGTATTGCCCCCATTCACTGTTCTTTGCACGATAAGATTCATCAGCATACCGTTGCAGTTTACCAAACAAGCCGGGTCTTTCACCATAATTGTTTACCATGCACCAGATAAACGGCGTGCCTTCGTAAGCATTCCTTATTTCCCAATTGTTGGTTACTTCACCAAACAGTTCCTGTACAAGAATATCCGACTTATTAAGATTAACCAGCATGGCTTTTTTAGGATTGTCCTGCCATCCCTGCAACACCCATATAGCGCCGGGAAAATATTGTTGCATCATTTGTTGAATAGCTGTGCCTGCTTTACCCAGGTCCACTCCTTCTGTTATACCACCTTCATGAAAGGGATCGCCTGAAAAGAAGTGAATATCCCTGCCATACAATTTCTGTGTCTCTTCATAAAATATGCAGGCAACACGAGTAAAAGCAGTATCAGTAGGGTCAAGTATATCCGGTCGTACAAAAGCGCCCCAGTTACCTTGTGCGATAATATGTGCTTTGGTTTTGCTTTTTAAGGTGGAAGGCACCATCCCATAAAAACCCGGCATTACAGGTTCTATACCTAACGACTGCATCCGTGCAATCATTTTCTGAACAAGTTTTTTCCTGTTATCGATTTGTGTTTGCGGCATTGCGCCACCCCATCCCTGTATATTGCCCATCAGCCACCATGCATTATAAGCAGGGCCCGTTATGTAATCATTGATCTCCTTTTCTGTATAGCCCAGCCTTCTTAAAACATTTTGCCATACCGCTTCTTCTCCATTCGCCACCAGCATCGCATTTACACCATTCAATGCCATCCAGTCCAGTTCATGTTCCCAATCTTTCCAGGTATAAAAACTCATGGTGTAATTATAGGTGCAATAATTCAACGCATACCTGTATTGTGCAACAGCATTTATTTTTACCGGCTCTTTTACAACAGGCAATGGATATACTGCGGAAAGGTTATCACCCATATGACTCATTGAACGGTGACAATAATATTTCAGGTACCAGTTAAGACCAACCGCTGCGGCGTTTTCACCGGATGCTTTTATAACAACCTGTTTATTTTTTGTCACCAGTTCAAAGACATCGTTTGAATTTTCATTATTTATTTTTTCAAAAACAATATGCTTATCAAGCCAGGGAATTCTCCTGTGCATTAATTCTTTTACAGCATCAAAATCCCCCGCGAATAATTGGAGCGGTAATACCAGGAACAGTAAATAAAGTCGTTTGTGCATTTTTAATCGCTATTGTTTTTCTTACTTTAGTTGATATAATTCTTTAGGAGAAAGTATAAGTGCTGCTATTTAACTTTTGCTTCGAATCTTTGTCCATGTTACTGTTGCGCCCCTTTACTTATTTTATTATTTACAATTCTTAAATTCCTGTCTATGTCTGTGCTGCCATTTATATCTGTCGAAATAACAACGCCACTGTTCTTTGCAGGAGAAACAGCCTGGATATGCAGATCGGGTGAAGATACACTTGCCAATAAAGGGTTAATACCATTTGTAGAATTGGCATCTCCGCCGCATGCCGTTTTCCATGCATTATAATCAGTGTAGTCAATTCCATCCCAGATCCATTTAGTAGCACCAGTAGTATAATAAAGATTGTAATCAATAATATTATTGCTGCCAGTTGCTGTGTACTTGTGTATGAATATATCATCCTGTCCGGCACAAATGATATTGTTCTTTATAACATTGTTTGTGCAATTTTCTGTAAGCCGTATTTCGCCTTCTATTTCTCCGAAAGCTCCTTTTACAGCGTTATTAAAAAGAAGCGTATTGTTTACAACATAGCAGTTCCTGGTGCCCCCGGTTGTGTAATTCAAATAATCACCCATATAGATACCTGTACGATAGCAGTTGTAAACAAAATTGTTCCGTACAATACAATCCTTTGTAGCAAGCTTGTTACTTTCACTTACAAGACCAATGCCCCTGTCGCAGTTATACACTTTATTTCTCTCCACAATAGTATTTGCACCACCACAAACATATATGGCAATGGCACCATAAGACGAAGTGCCCCACACATCCGGGCTTCTGGTATGGCTGTTGTTATACACTTCATTATCGCTTACTACACCATTGCGTGCATAATTGGTTGCTATATTTCCGGATGGATTCAAATTATCACCCCCGGCAATGATGATCCCTATATTTTCAATGTCATAGATTTTGTTATGGCTGATAGTAAAGCCATCTATATTTCCCGCCAGTGTTACAGATTCACTGGTGCCAGTTTGCGTATCATGAACAGTACATCCTGTAATCATAAGGTTCGTAATGGCGGATGTTCCGTTTCCCAATACGAGTATGGCATGAGCACTCCGCCAGTTGTTTAAACTTGCATTGCTCTTTATATTGTAGATATTACAATTCTTAATGGTGATATCATGAGAGTTCCCACTAATGACTATACCTTCGGGATCAGTATTAAATGCTGAAGAAATAAGATTGCAAATATCAAAACCTTCGATTGTTATGTAACGCACATTACTAAGTGTAATCAATGCCTGCCATCCTGTAATGGTAATATTGCTGCCATCAATTACCGGCTTCTCGCCGGGATATGCCTTTACTATAATGTTTTTTTCAGATGTCCCTGACTTTAAAAAATTTATTTGTTCATAATAAGTTCCACCTCTTACCAATACAGTATCACCTGCGACAACTTTGCCCAATGCTGTATTAATATTTTTAAACGGTGCATTACTGGTTCCGGCATTTGCATCACTGCCGTTTATTGATACATAATACGTGTGTGTATTATTATTGGGACTTACTGTCCGTGGATCAGTTTTGGTTTTTGAGCACCCCAATACAAACTGAAAAATACACAGGAATAAAATGATCAATTTTAATTTTCTTTTTATACTCATATTTTTTTTATGAACTCAACTGCATACTACCATGATGCTTTTCCTGCGCCGCTTTGCCACCCTGTATTAGCTCCGTCACCCTAAGGAATCTCATCAGCATGGCTTAGAGGGCCATCATCGTAGTTCAAACTTATTGTTGCGCCCCTTTGCTTATTTTATTATTTACAATTCTTAAATTCCTGTCTATGTCTGTGCTGCCATTTATATCTGTCGAAATAACAACGCCACTGTTCTTTGCAGGAGAAACAGCCTGGATATGCAGATCGGGTGAAGACGTATTTGTTAATAAAGGGTCAATACCATTGGTTGAATTGGCATCTCCGCCGCAAGCTGTTTTCCATGCAGCATAATCTGCATATTCCACGCCGTTCCATATCCATTTAGCAGTGCCGGTTGTGTAGTAAAGGTTATGATCAATGATATTGTTGCTTCCTGTTGAGGTGTATTTATGTATAAACACATCATTTTCGGGTCTTGCATACACAATATTATTCTTAATGGTATTGTTGTTACAGTTCTCCGTAAGTCTTATCTCACCTTCCACTTCACCAAAGGCACCCGGCTCCCGGTTGTTATAAAAAACCGTGTTATTTACAACAGCGCAGTTATTGGTACCGCCTGTTGTGTAGTTAAGATAGCCGCCGAGATAGATACCTGTACGCCAGCAATTATAGACAAAATTGTTTCTTACAATACAGTTCTCTGTTGGATAAGCATCGTTCTCACTAACAATACCGATCCCCCTGTCGGCTTCATGCACTTTGTTTCTTTCAATGATAATATTTCTTGCACCATCAACATAAATACCGATAGCACCATGGCCATGCGCACCACCAACAGGACCCGTTGTCATATCGATATTATAAATTTCATTATCGCTGATAATACCGTTACGGGCATAATTAAATGCTGGTGTACTATTTGCCCAATATCCGCCTGCCGCATCAATGCCTATATTTTCTGCATTGTAGATTTTATTTCTTTGGATGATAAACCCATCCACATACCCATTGATGGTAAGGTTTTCACTGTAGCCTGTATTGCAATCGTGAATTTCATTGTCTTCTACCAGAATATTTTTCATGGGCACACTTGTATTGCCAATGATCTCAATACCATGACCACTTCTTCCATCAGCAGGCGCAACATTGTGCTCTATGTTGTATATTTTATTTCTTCTCACCGTAATATTTCCTGAGCCGTTATTTACTAATATCCCGTTTATATTAACCCATGGTGTACTGCTTTTATAATTACAAACATCAAAGCCTTCAAAAACAATATAGTTCACATTGCTGATGGTAACCAGCGCCTCCTTGCCGGTAATAGAAAGACCTGTACCATCGATAACCGGTTTTTCGCCGGTGTAGGATTTCAACGTGATGTATTTATCCAGTCTGCCTGATTTTGGAAAAGACACTTTCTCATAATAGGTTCCTGTTCTTACAATTACTGTATCGCCTGGATTAGCTTTGCTCAGCGCTGTATTAATTCCCCGCAAGGGATTATTGATGGTTCCTGCATTTGCATCGCCGCCACCGGGGGATACATAATAAGTGTGTGTTGTATTTGTATTGTTGCCGGTTGATAAAAGCATGGCACTTTTCTTGCTGCAGGCTGTCGCCATAATCATACAGAAAAAAAATCCTGTGTATGATAAATGAAACTGCCTGCGCAGGCGAGCCAACAGAACCTTGATAACCGTATGAGAGTCCGGCACAAAAAAAATAACAAAAGATAATTTGTTTTGCATAAAAATGAGAAAGCGTAATGAGGACAGCAACGGTCACTCTGTGCTATATATTTTTTATTCTGATACTATTTTTCTTATCCTGTTATTGTTTTTATCCAGCACGTACACGGTGCCATTTTTATCAACAGCAACACCTGTCGGCGCACTGAATGCCGCAGCTTCACCTATGGCATCGGAATAACCTGCACTGTTGCTACCCGCAAAAGTGCTTACATCCCATGTACCGTTTTTGATGTAACGTACCGATTGATCTGTATTGTAAGTGCCGCCATCCCATGTACCGTTACCGGCGATATAAAGATTGCCGTCTTCGTCAACCGCAAGGCCCCAGGGATGATCGAATTTTGCAGCTGTACCCTTTGCATTTACATAACCTCCGGCCCCTTGCGTACCAGCAATGATATTGTTCTCCCAGCTGCCTCCTGTAAATTTTCTTATCACATTTTCACCGTTAACCGATACATACAAATTGCCGGCATTATCAAAGTCTATACCCGCTGGATAATTGAGACCAGTAATTACAGGAGAAGCATTCCACTGGGAAGAAAGCTGGTATACATTAGCACTGCCATCGCAACTGGAATAATATACATGCCCGGTTGTTTTATCTATAGCTACACTCCAGGGCGCCTGCCCTCCCCATGCCCAGGTCACAGCATTACCGTCGGGTGATATTTTTCTAATGTCCCAGTTACCCGGGTCAACCGAATATATATTTCCATCTGCGTCGAGAGCTACATCATAAGGAAGACTGAATTTCGCAGCAGTACCCTGACCATCTGCATAACCGGAACTATTTGGATTGCCTGCAAACGTGGTTACATTTCCAAGGCTATCTATTTTCCTGATACAATGGTTACCTGGATCCGCAACATATACATTCAGGTTATCATCAACAGCCAGTCCCATACTCCTGTACCATACTTCCCCATTAAAATTGAACATGGCATCTGCTCCCGAGCCGTTGGCAAAGCCTGCCGTGCCATTGCCTGCCAGTGTAGTAACTGTTCTTGTAAATACATAATTAAATACTCCGGAACTTACTGCACTGTCGCTTCCTATTTTTACGATCACATTTCCGCTGCCGCATTTTTTGGGTACAACAGCCATGATCTGGCTACCGTTCGCACCTATTACCGCCAATTTATTGCCATTAATGGTTACATTGATCTGTGATGTATCCATCGAAAAATTAGAACCGGTTATCAATATTTCCGTGCCCCCGCCACCTTGCTTCGCGATAAAGTCTTCAATGGTCATCGCAGCACCTGCAGTATGTGTAAAGCCTTTATCTTTTTTGCAGCTAATAAAAATTGCCATAACAGCAAAGAAGCCAAACAATAAGTGAAGATTTTTTTTATTACTTATCATAACTGTTAGTTGTGATTTGGAAAATATTTTTAAAAAATTGTTATTACAAAAGCAACATTTAGTTCGTGTTTATTTTATGAACCCAACTGTATTGCTACTATTAAGCTTCCGTTGCGTCGCACTCTTATGCGTTCTTTTCGCTTTTGAGCTAAGTGCAACACCTAAGCTGTTTCATACCTCTTGTTATACGTTACATAGGATAAAAATGTGCGTTGTTATTATTCAACCCCTTTGGGGTTGACATATCCCGCCATATCCACACCCCGGATTGCATCCGGGGCTATTAACATTATAGCCCTTCAGGCTATTGTATAATTTTATCCAATTTGTACTATAAGACCATGCGTCGGTTGTTCTTTTGATGCCACACATTACAATAGTACAAGAGTGCGACGCAACCGGGATGCCATGAAAAACTATTGCCGGGCTCATAAAAAACTGAATGAATTTAAAATTACCAACCCGGATTTTGTACCAATGCCTGGTCTCTTTCAATATCTGTTTGCTGTATAGGAAACAGGTACATTTTATCATCCCAA
>CAMLEX010000027.1 GCA_946479055.1 uncultured Bacteroidota bacterium
ACCTCAGGTCCTGTTGATCTGGATGATTACGGCCAATGGTGGGGTTGGGTAAAGGGCGCTGATTGGAAACATCCCGAAGGACCCAATAGCAGCATTAAAGGAAAAGAAAATTATCCGGTAGTACAAGTAAGCTGGTACGATGCGATGGCTTATTGTAAATGGGGCGGAAAAAGATTGCCTACGGAAGCGGAATGGGAGTTTGCAGCAAGAGGTGGATTGATCAACAAAATTTATCCCTGGGGTAACGAACATGTGAATGCGGGTAAATCAAAGACCAATAGCTGGGAAGGAAAATTTCCTTATTTCAATGAAATGAAAGATGGCCATTTAACAGCGGCGCCGGTCAGATCTTTTACTGCCAATGGTTATGGTTTATATGATATGGCGGGCAATGTATGGGAATGGTGCAGTGATTGGTATGATGCCGGTTATTATAAAATTTTAGCAACGCAAAATCCTAAAGGCCCCGAAAAAAGTTCTGATCCTGAAGATATGTACACACCTAAAAGAAGTTTGCGGGGTGGAAGTTTTTTATGCAATGACAGTTATTGCAGTGGCTACCGTGTGGCAAGGCGGATGAAAAGCAGTCCTGATACAGGTTTGGAGCATACAGGTTTCAGATGTGTAAAGGAGGCTATAAAGTAGTAGTTTGAGTTGGTGTTTATTATGCATTTTCAATGTATAGTCCTCAACTGTGTCTGCCAGAAAAAGAGTCTGTTTTATTGTATCGCCAATGGATATATCAGATTGAATCAATAAGTTTGTTCAATAGTATTTACAAAATGAAAAAAATAATAACAGGTTTAGTTCTGCTGATTGTAATAAGTGGTTGTTCTGCACAAAAAAAATCCAAATCCGGCAAATGGATAAAACTCTTTAACGGGAAAGATCTGAACGATTGGACCGTTAAGATCAAAGATCACCCGGTGAATGATAACTGGGGAAATACTTTTCGTGTAGAAAATGGGGTGATGAAAGTTAGTTATGATCAGTATGGCGGTCAATTCAAGGAACAGTTCGGTCATATTTATTATAAGAAAAAGTTTTCTGCTTACCTGCTGGTAGTAGAATATCGTTTTACAGGTGAACAGATAAAAGACGGGCCGGGTTGGGCAATCCGCAACAGCGGAATGATGTTGCATGGCCAGTCTCCGGAAACCATGGCGCTTGACCAGGATTTCCCTATTTCAATGGAAGCGCAATTCCTGGGTGGTAATGGAAAAGATGAACGCTCTACCAATAATCTCTGTACTCCCGGCACCAATGTAGTGATGAATGGTAAATTATTTACACCGCATTGTGTCAACTCTTCTTCCAAAACATATCATGGAGATCAGTGGGTGAGAGCGGAAGCATTGGTGTTGGGTGATTCCATTGTAAAACATATTGTGGAGAGTGATACAGTATTGGTGTATGGAAAGCCGCAATATGATGGTACTGATAAATGGGTAAAGCAAGCAGGTCTTACCGGTGGTATTACTATAAAGGAAGGAACTATTTCATTGCAAAGCGAAAGTCACCCAGTCGAATTCAGGAAAGTGGAAATATTTGATCTTTCAAAGTATATGGACAATCCTGTAAAACTCCAGGCTGTTATAAAAGAACTTAGCGGAAGAAAGAAATAAGAACACAATGGCTTTGAGATCACAGAGGATAATTATGTTTTAAGGTTAGATTTAATTCAATCGTTTGCATTCATATCAGTAAATATTTTTATACCAGACATACAATTTCGAACAACCGGTTGCATGATATTCAGGTTGATTTATGTTTTAATTTCATTGCAAAGTGCATTGGGAAAATGCATTTACCCAAACGCATGAAGAAAAAAATAACCGCCCAGTTTATTATTCAGGCGATCCTGGTTGTTGCATTGTTGCTATATGCTGTATTGGCATTTGCACAACCTGGGAAAAAGAATACCAATTTTAGAAAACTTCCCAACATCATTTACATCTATGCGGATGATCTTGGTTATGGCGAGTTGGGCAGTTATGGTCAGCAAAAAATTAAAACACCTAACCTTGATCGTATGGCCACAGAAGGCATGCGGTTTACCCAGCACTATAGCGGCGCACCTGTTTGTGCTCCCTCCAGGGCAATGCTGATGACAGGGAAGCATAGCGGTCATTCCTATATCCGTGGCAACTATGAGCTGGGTGGATTTGAAGACAGTACGGAAGGTGGACAGATGCCATTGCCCGAAGGTCTTTTTACATTGCCCAAAATGCTGAAGCAAGCAGGCTACACTACCGGCATGACAGGAAAATGGGGATTGGGAATGGCAGGCACTACGGGCTCGCCATTAAATCATGGATTCGATTACTATTATAGTATCCTTGATCAGAAGCAGGCGCATAATTTTTATCCCACACATATATGGGAAAATGATCAATGGGATTCCCTAAACAATCATTTTATCAATGTTCACAGGCGTCTTGATTCCACTAAAGCAACGGACAATGATTTTGACTATTATAAAGGGAAAGAATATGCTCCCGCAAAAATGACCGAAAAAGCTTTAGGTTTTATTGAAAGCAATAAACAAAGACCTTTCTTTTTATACCTGCCTTACACCCTTCCGCATATGTCCTTACAAGCGCCGGATGAATATGTAAAAAAATACATTGGGCTTTTTGATGAAAAACCATACTACGGTGAATTCGGTTATGCAGCTACTAAATATCCTTTCTCTACTTATGCAGCCATGATCACTTACCTGGATGAACAGGTAGGGATCATTATGCAAAAAATAAAAGAACTTGGGCTGGATAATAATACCATCATAATGTTCTCAAGCGATAATGGCGCTACATTTAATGCTGGTGTGGATACAAAATTCTTTAACAGCGTAAATGGATTACGTGGCCTGAAAATGGATTTGTATGAAGGAGGTATTCGTATTCCTTTTATTGCACGCTGGCCGGGTATTATTCCCGCTGGCAAAACAAGTGGCCTCATCTCTGCCCAATTCGATTTGTTGGCAACATTGGCTGAACTGACCCAACAACCCATAAGGGGTAAAACGGATGGCATTTCCTTTTTAGCAGAATTAAAAGGCAATTCGGTTTCACAAAAAAAGCATGACTATATTTATTTTGAATATCCTGAAAAAGGTGGACAGTCAGCTATACGCATGGGCGATTGGAAAGGAGTAAGAACCAATGTGAAGAAAGATCCTAAAGCTGCCTGGCAGATCTTTAATCTAAAAACTGACCGGAATGAAACAACGGATATTGCCAGTGAACATCCTGAGCTGGCAAAACAGTTTGATGCTATTCAGAAAAAAGAGCATCAGCATGCACATATCAAAGAATGGGAGTTTATAGATCCTAAGTTCAATGTAAAAAATAATAACGATTAAATAATAATAATACTGCCGGCGATATAAAGCAGTATAAATCTTTCGAACTGAATTTTTTAAAAATTGTATTATTGACAATTATGCCACATAATGTGTTACCAGCATATGGATTAGAAGAAAAGTCTCTCGTAGTAGAGGCCTTTGGCAGTGGCCTTATCAATAACACCTGGAAAGTAACGGCTTCAGGTAATGAATATATTCTGCAAAGGGTGAATCATGCCGTATTTAAAGAGCCCGCTGATATTGCCAATAATATCCGGTTGATCGGCGCTTACCTCAGGAAAAATCATCCGGGTTATAAATTCGTTTCTCCGGTAACAAGCAATAAGGGTGATGAAATGATCTATCATGAAGACCAGGGTTATTTCCGGATGTTCCCTTTTGTACCGGGATCACATTCAAAGGATGTGGTGGAAACACCGGAGCAAGCTTATGAAGCGGCTACTCAATTTGGAAGATTTACCCGCTTGCTTCGTGGCGTGGATATAAAAAAGTTGAAAATTACTATTCCCTGTTTTCATGATCTTACCCTTCGCTACCAGCAGTTTCTGCTGGCATTGGAGAAGGGGAACAAACATCGTATTAATGAATCAGAAGCCTTAATAAAATCATTGGCTTCGCATGTTGACATTGCGACCGAATATGGATATATAAAATCTGACCCTGCGTTTAAATTGAGGGTAACTCATCATGATACCAAGATCAGCAATGTATTGTTTGATGCAGATGGCAAAGGGTTATGCGTTATTGATCTGGATACGGTGATGCCCGGCTATTTCATCAGCGATGTAGGTGATATGATGCGGACCTATTTGTCTCCCGTCAGCGAGGAAGAGAATGAGTTTGGAAAAATCGAAGTGCGGGATGATTTTTATAAGGCCATTGTGCAGGGTTATTACAATGAAATGAAAGATGAACTGACGGAAACGGAGAAAAAAAATTTTTTCTATGCCGGAACGTTTATGATCTATATGCAGGCTCTTCGTTTTCTTACCGATTACCTGAACGATGATATCTATTATGGAGCGAAATATCCCCGCCACAATTTTGTCAGGGCCAAAAACCAGGTTGTATTGCTGGAGCAATTATTAAAAAAGAAAGAGCAATTGGAGAATATGATACTGGAAGGCTGATGCTGGATACTGGTTGCCGGATACTGGTTGCTGAATGCCGGTAGCGAGGATATTTCAAAAATAAAAACCTGCCAACTATCATTTCCCTTCTTCCGAGGGAAGGAATCGTATTGCACACAAATATTAAATGATAGCTTAATTAAAAATACTTATTTCAGTAGCTTTAAAGTTTTTTGCCGGAGTTATGAAACATAAACCAAAGCGGCAAAAAATAGTAGAAATGTTTAATGCAGGTAATACAAGATTGAAATGGTTAATAGCAGGAACATTATTTGCCGCTTTATGGGCTTCAGCTTCTACAGCTACTAAGATCGGGCTTACTATCGCACAACCGCTGGTGATTGCCGTGGTTCGTTTTGGTATCGCTGCCATTATCATGTTATTTATTGCACATGCTGTTAAGCGGCAACGCCTTCCTTCAGGTATGGAATGGAAACAAATCGCTATTTATGGACTGCTGAATATAACCATCTACTTAGGTTGCTATGTAGTAGCCATGCAAACTATTACAGCAGGTATCGGCGCATTGGCTGTTGCTACTAATCCTGTATTTATTAGTTTTCTTTCCGTATTCTTTTTAAAAAAGAAATTAACTGGGCCGGTAATACTTTCAATAATTGTGTGTACTGCCGGCGTGTTGTGCGCAGCCTGGCCTTTGTTTGACGAAGCTGCAGTAACAGCACAGGGCCTGCTGATACTTCTTTTTAGCATGCTGTCTTATTCCGTTGCCGCTATTTATTTTTCCGCAAGAAAATGGAACGGTCTTTCTTTATTCACCATCAATGGCTGGCAAACATTTTTAGGCGGTTTGTTTTTATTACCCTTTGCATTGTTTTTTTATAAAGGTCAGGCCAATCAGTTTGATAAGACATTCTGGTTGTCTGTTGGCTGGTTGGCCATACCTGTTTCCATTGTTGCCGTGCAGCTTTGGTTGTGGTTGTTACAAACCAATGCCATCAGGGCGGGTTTGTGGTTGTTCTTATGTCCCTTGTTCGGTTTTGTATTTGCTGCCTGGTGGATGAAAGATGCCATCAGTGTTTATACAATTGCAGGTGTAATGTTGGTGATCGGAGGATTGTTATTGTCTAAAATAAATGCAAGAAAAAGCGAGGTTGTTTTTGATTAGAACCAAGGTGCCGCTGTATCCAAATGAAAAGGAATTATTTCCCTTTTGCTATCTTTTTTAATGCTGAACCTTTATGTGCCGCTATATGATCGGTTTTATCGCTTTTAATTTCATATTGCGGATCGTCTTTGGTAGCATGATGTGTATAGCCTTTATACTTAAAATTTGAAGTATGAATTTTTATAATTGTGCCGGAAACATGACCTGCTTCCGAATTCCAGCTTACATGATCGCCGACTTTAAATGAAGTTGCCATGCTGTTTTCCCGGTTAAGAACAAAAAGTAAGCCACCCGCCTGGAAATTATCCAAATCTTTAAACAGGCGATCTTACCCAATCATTTAGTTGAAAATAATTTTAGTAAAAATTGAACCTGATAGCAGAATTATCTGTTTTATTTTTACAGAACATCAACCTTAAAATATGGGAGTCTGGAATCAAATAGCTGAATACCTGTACCTGAAAAAAAAAGACCCTGATCGTCCGAAAAGTAAATGGATCGGTTATATGCACGGTATCAACCGTATCAGCCTGTTTATTTTTATTCTTTGCCTGGTCATCCTGGCAATTAAGCTGCTGAGAAAATAATAATAGCCGTCTTGAATGATCATCCATTTTGAGTAAGAACATTCAGGAGGCTGTTCTTATCGATCGTGCCTGAATGGCGCCAGATAATATTTCCTTTTTTAAAAATGATAAAGGTAGGAACGGCTTGTACCTGGTAAGCCTGTGCGGCCTGAACACTTTTATCTATATCTACTTTTATTACTCTTGCTTTGCCCTGGGTGGCTTTGGCTACTTCCTGAATGACGGGGCCCATGGCTTTGCACGGGCCACACCAATCCGCATAAAAATCTACCAATACAGGTTTTTCCGAGTTAATTAATTCCTTAAATGACTCCATTACTGATCAGTTTTCTTTTTGAAATAAAGGTTTGCAAATATTCTACATGATTGATGCCAAAAATGGATGATAAACGCCGGAGACATTAAATCTTGTTTTTGCCAGGGGTACTGGATGTTTCCCCTTCAATTCATTCCATGAATTCAACTGTTCATCTAACAGAAATAACCGTTGACTAAACGATTGTTTTTTTCCGTAAGCCCTGTGCCTTTCTTTGTGTAATAATCAGAAACAGTAACCTTGAACCTTAGTCCTTTCCGAAAATTTTTCTCTAAAGCAGCAGTTTTTGTGTGAACGGCCCCGGATTCTTCCCGGGCCTCTTTTTATAGTTTAAGCTGTTGAGGCTGCAAGAAAATGAACAATGGAGTGTGCAGCTTTGGAAGAAGCATTACCGCCTTCACTTAGGATATTTTTCAAAGCGGAATAATCTTTCTGCAATTCGGCTTTCCGGGTTTCATTCGTTAATAATTCCTGTAATTCATGCCGCAGGTTTTCTACAGTCATATCATCCTGTATCAATTCCTTTACCACCAGTTTATCCATGATGAGATTGACCAATGAAATGTATTTTACTTTTACTAACCGTTTGCCGATCTGGTAAGAAATATATGAGCCTTTGTAACAAACCACCTCCGGTACACCGAATAATGCAGTTTCTAATGTAGCGGTACCTGATGTAACCAATGCTGCTTTTGACTGCGTCAATAAATTGTAAGTTTGGTTAGAAACATACGAAACATTGGAATAAGGCTTTAACAAATCGTCATAAAATGTTTCTTCCACTCCCGGCGCTTTGGCAACAATGAATTGATAAGTGGGAAATGATTTACTCACTTCCAGCATGACGGGCAATTTTTTTAAGATCTCCTGTTTCCTGCTTCCGGGAAGTAAAGCGATGATTGAACTATCAGAAAACTTTTCACTTTTCACTTCTGACTTCTGACTTTCCACCACTTCCACCAACGGATGTCCTACATACTCTACATCCCAGTTCCATTTGTTTTTAAAATAATCTTTTTCAAAAGGGAGAATAACGAGCATTCTGTCAATGCATTCCTTCATCATTTTTACACGGCCTTCTTTCCAGGCCCATACCTGCGGGCTGATATAGTATATAACTTTTATTCCCTGTTCCCTGGCCCATTTGGCAATACGAAGATTGAAGCCAGGATAATCAATAAGAATAAGGGTGTCGGGTTTATATTGTAAAATATCTTCTTTACAGAAGGCAAGATTTTTAAAAATGGTGCGAAGGTTCATCAGCACTTCTGTAAATCCCATAAAGGCAAGATCACGGTAATGCTTTACTAATTCGCCACCGGCAGCCTGCATTTTATCGCCACCCCAGCAACGCATATCAGCGGAGTTGTCCAGTTTTTTTAATTCTTTTATAAGATTGCTGCCGTGCAGATCTCCTGATGCTTCACCTGCAATGATGTAGTATTTCATGCCCCCATCCCCTAAAGGGGTGTTTTGAAGTTAATAATAACTTGAATATTTTTTTTCATTTGGACTTTCCAATTTTAGAAATGGTTTTTATAATAAAAAAGTTCTTAAACACCCTTTAGGGGATGGGGGCTTTCTAATTCAATAATTTCAAAACCAAAATGGCGATACCATAAACCAATGTGATGATAAAAATTCCTTTAGCTGTAGTATCCCTGTGTGTGTTGACATACAATGTAAACAAAACAACATTGGCCAGCAAAGAAAGAGAGCCAATAGAAGTGATCAGTTTATTATTATGAAAAAACTCATCGAGGAAACCTCCAAATGACACTGCAGAAAATTTAATAAAATAAATAATAATTAATCCAAGCAGTGGGCCTATCAATCCGAGAATTAAGCCGAGCTTCAGGTTATCTTTTTTTAGTATCATTTTTCCAGAGTTTTTCAAGTTTGGATTTCTGTTCGTAATGGGTCATATCAAATTGAACAGGCACTATACTTACATACCCATTGGCCAGAGCCCATACATCCGTATCTTTTCCGTTGTCAAAATTTACAAATTCACCGGTTAACCAGTAATACTTCCGTCCATGAGGGTCCTGCCTCTCCATAAAATCTTCTTCGTATTTCGCATAGGCCTGGCGGCAAAGTTTGTATCCTTTTAATGCCTCAGCCGGTAAAGCTGGAATATTTACATTCAGTACAGTATGCTTCTCCATTGTGGTTGCCAGCATTTTTTCAACAACCATTCTTACATATTTCCTGGCTCCGGTAAAATCTGCTTCAATACTATAATCTAATAAAGAAAAACCCGCGGAAGGGATGCTCTCAATAGCTGCTTCTACAGCTGCCGACATGGTACCCGAATAAATAACGTTGATACTATGATTAGCACCATGATTGATACCACTTAAACACAGATCAGGTTTGCGATGCAATATTTTGTCAACGGCAAGCTTTACACAATCAACGGGTGTGCCGGTACAGGAATAAGCTTCAATATCTCCAAATACATTTGCTTTATGCAAGCGCAATGGCTGACCAATCGTAATAGCATGTCCCATACCTGACTGAGGTTTGTCAGGAGCCACTACAACAACTTTCCCAAGATCTTTTACAGCTTCTACAAGGTTCATAATGCCGGGAGCTGTTACGCCATCATCATTTGTAATAAGGATAACCGGTTTCTCTTTGCTGGAGCTGGTTGTTTTTCCAGCTTTTGGTTTACTTTTTCTGGCAACCGAAGGGATAGATTTTTTTGTCATATACTAAGCAAAAATGTTTGTTTTTTTCGGCATGTCCAAACAGCTAACTGAAAAAAGGTTTTGAAAATCTAAATAAATTAGTATTTTGCAGCTAAACAAATTAGTGTATTATGGCAATGGCAAACCAGAATATGAAATACCTCCGCAAACTTCGCGGATGGACACAGGAAGAATTTGCAAATAAACTCCGTATCAAACGATCCCTGCTTGGAGCTTATGAAGAAGAAAGAGCCGAGCCCCGTATTGATGTATTGGAAGTAGTCTGTGATATTTTTAAACTGACACTGGATGAAATATTGCGAAAAGATCTGAGCGATAATAAGAGTAATTACATGGCAAAGCGCCGGGCTATGAAGCTTGCCTCGGGTCGTCCGGATATACCTTTTGTACCGGTAAAGGCTGCAGCCGGATATCTTGCTGGCTATGCTGATCCGGAATTTGTAGATGAGCTTAACACCTTCACCCTGCCGATGCTGGCGGGCGGCAATTACAGGGCATTTGAAATTATCGGAGATTCCATGTTGCCTACACCCAGCGGCTCGGTGATAGTTGGGGAAAAAATAGAGAAAATAGATGAGTTGAAAAATGATAGTGCCTGTATTGTTGTGTCAAGGCATGAAGGTATTGTGTACAAACGGGTTCAGAAACACGGCCGCTCAAAAGATAAATTGACTCTTGTCAGTGATAATCCTATTTATCATCCTTATACTGTCAAGGCAGAAGATGTGCTGGAAATGTGGCAGGCCCAGATGGTCATTTCCAAAGCGAATCAGCAACAGCGCTGGGATATGGGCCAATTGGCTAATATTGTCAGCGACCTGCAGGAACAGGTGGTTTCATTAAAGAAAAAGATGAATTAACCCCCTTTCGACCCGTTTTTTCACCCTTTTTTTCCTTTTCCCCGTTATGTCTCTTTTAGTCTTCAAAACAGTCTGTTATATTTGTTCCAATTGAGCTTATGCTGTTTTTACGACTATTCTGCTTAGCCTTGCTATTACTGGTGTGCGGGTCTTTATTTTCCCAGGCAAAAACATTGCAAGCTATTAAATTGTCTCATGGTCCACCTCTGATCGATGGAGATCTTGATGAGCCGGCATGGAAGAACATTCCGGTTGCCGGCGGATTCATTCAGAATTTTCCCAGCTTTGGATTGTCCGCCTCGCAAAAGAGTGAAGTCAAAATCAGTTACGATAATTCTGCTATTTACATCGGAGCCTATCTCTACGACGACCCTGCATTGATCCGCAAACAAATAACCGCCAGGGATGAAGAACAGTTGAAAGACCTGGATTATTTTTCTGTTTTTTTTGATACGTATAATGATCAGCAAAATGGATTCCAGTTCCTGGTTACTTCTTCTAATGTTCAGACTGATGCACGACTGTCTCCGAATGTTGTAACCGGATTTGGTGAATATGGCGACAAAACCTGGGATGCTGTATGGGAAAGTAAGGTTTCCATAAAAAATGATGGCTGGGTGGTGGAAATGAAAATACCGTATATCTCCCTGCGATTTGCAAAAAGCGATGTGCAGGACTGGGGGCTTCAGTTGCTGCGCTCTGTCCGTCGTAATAATGAAACGAGTTTCTGGAATGCTGTGGATCCTAATGTAAATGGTTTTGTAAACCAGTTTGGCCGTTTAAAAAATCTTGTTGATATCCAACCACCGCTCAGGCTTAGTTTTTCTCCTTATCTGTCAACAGGAGTCCGCAGTATACCGGAAAACGAGGGTAAGAGGACGGAATGGTTGCGTAGTGGCGGTATGGATGTAAAATATGGCATCAATGAAAGTTTTACCCTGGATGCGACATTGATCCCCGATTTTGGCCAGGTAGTTTCTGATAATGTTGTCAACAACCTGACGCCTTACGAAGTAAAGTTTGAAGAATATCGTCCTTTCTTTACGGAAGGAACTGAAATGTTCAATAAATCGGATTTATTTTATTCCCGTAGGATAGGTGCAACTCCCGCTGGTTACGATGCCGTTAATAATATGGCGGATGATAATCCCAATATTGAAATCATAAAAAATCCTGGCCGGACACAATTGTATAATGGGATCAAATTTTCGGGCCGCACTCCCAGGAAATTGGGGATTGGATTTTTCAATGCACTTGCTGCGCCGATGCATGCCCTTATCAGGAATAAAACAACCGGCGAACAAACGAAAATTCAAACCGAGCCCCTGACCAATTATAATATTTTTGTACTGGACCAGGCATTGAAAGGAAGGTCTTCTGTTACATTTACCAATACCAATGTAATGCGTAACGGTACAAACAGCGATGCGAATGTCAGCGGGCTTGATTTCAGCTTATACGACAAAAAAAATCTATACAATATCAAGGGGTATGGCCATTACAGTAAAATATTCAATGCTAATTCTACTGATGGCTATAATACTTCGCTGCGATTGGGAAAAGTGAGTGGTAAAATTCAATATTATGCCCAAAACACGATAAGGTCTTACAATTATGACCCGGATGATCTTGGCTATCAGCAAACAGACAATCAAAATATCACTACAGTTTATATAGCTTACAAGCAACTAACGCCAACAAAAAAATTTCTTTCGTATGAATATTCATTGACGACACTTTATGAGCGTTTGTATAAACCAGACAGGTTTAGTTCGCTGCAGATACAGGCAAAGGCTTTTTGGTATTTAAAGAATTTCTGGGATATTTCATTAAGAGCCGCCTATCTTCCCGACCAGCACGATTATTTTGTAATACGAAAACCCTATGATGCGTTTGCCTGTCGTCCGCAATATGGTTCTTTATCATTGACCGGAAGTACAGATAGCCGCAAAAGATTGTTTTTTAATTATAATTTTCTGATAGCTGAGTTCTTTAAAAACCCTGAAAAGGAATACTATATTCTCGAAGCAGGTGTCCGGTATCGTTTTAGTAACCAGCTAACACTAGAGTTATCTCACAAATATGAAACCGAGACAGACTATATTGTCAGTGCAGCCAGGGATAATCTAGGCAGACCACGAATCGCCTTTGTAGATTTTAAAGAAGTGTCTTCAGTGTTTTCCGGCATTTATAATTTTACTTCACTCATCAACTTTACACTTCGTGTACGTCATTACTGGAGTAATGTTCCAATCAAACGGGTCGCTTATCTCGACGATAAAGGATATCCCGTTTCTGTTTCCAATGTAGCGGCTGAGGATAATGTCAATTTTTTTAACGCAGATGCTTTTCTCACCTGGGACTTTCGTTATGGCAGCCGCCTGATCCTGGGTTATAAAAACTGGCTTGGCGAAGATCAATATGTGGATGGTAGCCGCTACAAACGATATGCTCCTAATCTTGGTCAAACCTTTGGTTTAAAACACGGTAATGAAGTAACATTGCGGTTTATTTATTTTTTGGATTATAACCAGCTTCGGAAAAAACGCTGATGGTTTGAAGTTTGAGGTTTGAGGTTGTTGAACAATACCGATAGCTTTTTTTCTTTAATGAGTTTCAATTAAGTGGAAAAGCGTTAACAAATTTTCAGCGGTTTAAACTCTTATTACTTTGTAAGGGCATAATTTCTTTTTCTACAATAGCAAAAACATTTTCTCCTCTTTGTGGCTCTACTCTATAGGTTCCTGTAAAACGACTGAATGCCGGAAGTATGCAATGAGTTTTTGTAAAATAGAAACAGGGAAAACGAAGAGATTGTTTTCCTCTTCCTCTTAGCGTGATACCCGGATGTACATGACCGGAAAAAATAAATTTTCCAGGCTCCACTGTGATCTTTGGTTTTAAAATATCATGAACAAATAAAAAATGCCGGATGGCAAAAGGATTATTGTGAACTTTTATATCTGCTTCTTCATACCAGCGGTTATCCAGGATATCATGATTTCCTTTTGCCAGGTAAACTTCTAATAAAGGAAAATCTTTACGCCATTTTCTGAAGAGATCCATTTCCCTGTTGGCAATGCTATGTGTAAGATCGCCAACAATGATCAGTTTTTCCGCTTTGAAAAAAAGTATCTGTGCAAGTAAACGGTGAAGATCATCCTTATATACAGCGGAAGGCACGCCAATACCTGCTTTACGAAAATGGCCGGTTTTGCCAACATGCAGATCGGCAACGATCAGCGCATTTTCATTCTCCCAAAACAATGTTCTTTCACTGCTCAGGATCAAATGTTCTTTACCAATAATATGTGATAAAAGGGTTGCCATAGGAGTTACAAATCTAAGGCAAAAGTTGACAGTTGGAATTGGACAGTTGACAGACTGCGGCAGGCAGCGTTCATATTTTCTGCACGTGTTCTAAATCAGGAATTTTGAATATTAAATGCTGTCAACTCCCAACTGTCATCGGTCAACTTCCAACTGTTGCTGCATCCTTCTCACCCTGTCTTCCAGTTTTTCGGAAGAAAGATCTTCCCGCATACTGTCTACTTTGATGGGGAAGCAAAAGGGCGTTAATCTTTCAGGAAAAGTAATGATGATGCTGGATGATTGTATACGTTGCAGCATATCTCTTAAACGGACTTCTTCCATTTGCTGGTCGAATACTTCCTGGTAGGCCTGCCTGATTAATAAATTGTTGGGTTCATACTCAGTAAATACATTAAAAAGGAGAGAAGCTGATGCCTGCAAATGTTTTGATTTTATTTTTTCACCGGGCAAGCCCTGGAATACCAGTCCGCCAATAACAGCTATATCCCTGAATTTTCTGCGGGCCATTTCTGTAGCATTAACGCTCCGTTGTATATCCGCCAATAAATTATCCGGGGAAAAAAGATCATATACATTGGTATCATCAACAGGAACGGGCTGATCACTTAATAATTCAAAACCATAATCGTTCATGGCAAATGAAAAAGTGATGGGAGTGATGAGGCTGATACGATAAGCCAAAATAGCGGCCATTGCTTCATGCACCAACCTGCCTTCAAAAGGATATACAAATAGATGAAAACCATCTTTGGTTTCTATTTGCTCAATCAGCAATTCATTGGCTTTTGGTACATGAGAAAGTTTTTCCTGCAATACGAATAATGGTTTTAATACGGTTAATTCCGTTTCTCGTTTCCTGGATCCCGTTTCTCGTATCCCGTTGCTCGTTTCTCGTTGCTTGTTTCTCGTTTCTCGTTTCTCGTTGCCCACATCACGCATCCCGTACCCCGTAGCTTCTTCTATTAATGCTTCATTAAACTTCTCTCTTAGCTTCTTCCCCAAATTAGCACTCAATGGCATCCGCCCGCCCTGCCAGCTTGGGACCATTGATTTTTTGGAAGAACTTTTTCGCACCAATACGGTCATCTCTTTTAACATCACAAATTCTAAATTCCTGCCAGCCAGTGTAAACACATCACCCGGTTGTAAACGTGAAATAAACCATTCTTCAATAACACCAATATAACCGCCGGTCATGAATTTTACTTTCATCATGGACTCGCTTACAATAGTGCCGATATGCAACCGGTGCCAGCGCGCGGGCGATGGCCACGCGCTGCTGCTGGCCGCCCGAAAGCTG
>CAMLEX010000028.1 GCA_946479055.1 uncultured Bacteroidota bacterium
AGTATTCAGAATAAACATAGCAGAGAGAAGCAGAGGACCAATAAAAAATATTCTTTTCATATGTTAGTATAGTTAAATTTCTTACCAAAAAAATCAATTTGGAGTTTGATGTTTGTTGAAGACCAACAATTCCTCCCAAAATATGTAATACTCTTTCAGGGAAAAGAACTTCAAACATCGAACCGTAAACCTCAAACTTAATAACCACTCCCGGCCCCTGCAATATTTTCCACCGGGTGCCAGGTTGTTTTTATTTCCTGTGTATCCATGATAAAATAAGGCGATTGCCCTTCTTCATTCAGCCAGTTTATTTTATCATAAAAAACGATGCGTTTTAAATTCAATGCTGATTTTTCCCGCATCATTTTCTGTATCGTAGAATCATTTTCACAATAAATGGTTGCATTCACATCCATATGATCTGCGAACCAGCTGGCTAACTCGCTGATCTTTCCTGTTAAAATATTGACAACGCCACCTGGCAGATCGGAAGTGTTTAATACTTCAGCAAAAGTAACGGCGCATAATGGTTTATTTTCAGACGCTAAAACAATGCAGGTGTTTCCACCGGCAATAACCGGGGCTATCACAGATACCAATCCCAATAATGAATCCGATTGCGGAGCAATAATAGAAACAACGCCGGTTGGTTCTGGTACAGAAAAATTAAAATGAGAACTCGCTACCGGGTTGACTGCACTGAAGATCTGCTGAAATTTATCGCACCAGCCAGCATAGTAGATGAGCCTGTCGATAGCAAGATTAACTTCTTTTTCCGCTTTTGTTTTGGTAGCATCCTGTTGTATCAATTCATCAATGAACTGTGCTTTTCTCCCTTCCAGCATTTCTGCCATGCGGTAAAGTATTTGGCCACGATTAAAAGCCGCACGACCGCTCCAGCCACTTACAGCTCCTCTTGCTGCTACTACCGCATTACGAAAATCTTTTCTCGAACTCAAACATACATTCGCCAATTTTTTTCCGGCAGCATTCGTTGGAATGTAATAACGGCCTGATTCGGTACGGGGAAACTGTCCACCAATATATATTTTATAAGTCTTCAGCACTTCCAGGCGTTTAGAAGAAATTGGTTTCTCTAAGCCGTTTTCGCTAATGCTGAGTGATGAGTTTTTTATTAATGTCTTTCCCATAATTATTTTTTTGTCACGAATTACACGAATTGACACGAAAAATTTGTTGTGATGCGTTTAATTCGTAGCTAATTAATTTATAAGATTTAAATAGGCCAATAAGCCATGCAATCCGCCTTCTCTTCCAAACCCGCTTTCTTTGTACCCACCAAAAGGAGAAGAGGGATCGAATTTATTAAATGTATTTGCCCAGATAACTCCTGCCTTCATTCTTTTGGTCATGTTAAAGATTTTGGAACCTTTGTCCGTCCATACTCCAGCGCTTAAACCATAGGGAGAATTATTGGCTTTTTCAATTACTTCATCATCAGTACGAAAAGTGAGAATAGATAATACCGGTCCGAAAATTTCTTCCTGTGCTATTCGATTGCTTTGTGCCACATTTGTAAATAAAGTAGGACGACACCAAAACCCTTTTCCGGGAAGAGAACAACTACTTTCATACATTTCTGCACCTTCTTTTTTTCCAATGCCAATATATTTCTGAATCGTTTGTAATTGCTCTTTTGAATTGATAGCCCCAATGTCGGTATTCTTATCCATCGGATCACCAACGATCAATGACTCGATCCTGTCTTTTAATTTGCGGATCACTTCTTTGGCAACAGATTCCTGAACATACAATCTTGAACCGGCACAACAAACATGCCCCTGGTTGAAATAAATACCATTGATAACACCTTCCACTGCCTGGTCAATTGGTGCATCCTCAAAAATGATATTGGCAGCTTTGCCTCCCAACTCTAATGTGACCTTTTTATCTGTTTCAGCTATTGAACGTTGAATGATTTTTCCAACTTCTGTAGAACCTGTAAATGCTATCTTGTTAATGTCCGGATGATTGACAATAGCCGCGCCTGTTTCTCCTCCGCCAGTAATAATGTTTACAACACCCGGCGGCAGATCTGATTCCTGTATTATCTCTGCAAGTTTCAATGCTGTCAATGATGTTGTTTCAGCGGGTTTTAATACTACTGTATTTCCTGTTGCCAGTGCCGGAGCGATCTTCCATGCAGCCATCAGCAAAGGAAAATTCCATGGAATGATTTGTCCCGCTACACCTAACGGTTCAGTGCGGCGATTTGGAAATGCATATTCCAGTTTATCCGCCCATCCTGCATAATAAAAAAAATGATTCGCTGCAGTAGGTACATCAAAATCACGGCTTTCACGGATAGGTTTACCGCCATCCAACGATTCGATGATAGCCAGCTCTCTTGCTTTTTCCTGTATCATCCTTGCAATACGAAAAATATATTTAGCTCTTTCTTTCGCCGGCATTTTGCGCCATGTTTTATCATAGGCATTGCGGGCAGCTTTCACAGCTTTGTCCACATCAGCAGCATTTGCATCCGCCACCTCACTCAGCTTTTCTTCAGTAGCAGGATTGATGCTGTCAAAATATTTTTTTGTAGAAGGTTTTTGCCATTCACCATTAATAAACAAATCATATTGTTTGTTGATGGTTGCAGCACTCTTACTCTCCGGGGCAGGTGCATAGCTCCAGGTAGTATCAAACTTGAGTTTGAGTGTATTGTTTTTAACAGCTGCTTTTTTCTTTGTCTTTGTTACTGACATATTTTATTTTTTATATAGCCAGCGACAACAACTTCGTTCAGCTTCGTTGCGTCGCACTCTTCATCGTTCTGTTCCCTATTCAGCAATTTGTCTGGACCATGATTTAGAACGATGTTATTGATTAAAAAGATTTCATTTCTCAATAATCCCAATAATCTCCCCAAATCCCGGTTCTGACTTAATCTACCGAAAAATAATTCGCACTCTGATAAACTCCCGACTGTTCTTTTACAATTTGCATCAATACATCATTCGCTAAACTGCTGGCGCCAAAACGGAACCATTCATTATTCATCCAGTCTTCACCCAATACTTCTTTTAGCATTACTAAATAATGTAATGCCAGCTTTGATTTTGAAATGCCACCTGCTGGTTTCATGCCTATCATCTTTCCTGTCTTATAATAAAAATCACGGATAGGTTCCAGCATCACCAATGTTACAGGCATAGTAGCTGCCGGTTGTATTTTTCCGGTTGATGTTTTTATAAAGTCCGCACCTGCGTGCATCGCAATATCACTGGCCCGTCTTACTTTATCAAATGTTCCCAATTCGCCTGTTTCTAATATTACTTTTAATCTTGCATTACCACACGCTTCTTTTATAGCCGCTATTTCATCAAACACAAAATTGTATTCACCTGCATGAAATTTACCACGGCTGATCACCATGTCTACTTCATCAGCGCCTTCGTTCACAGCATATTTTGTATCACGAATCTTTACTTCTTTTGGTGCCTGACCGCTGGGAAAAGCTGTAGCAACGGAAGCCACTTTTACACCAGAATCACCTAATGCTTTTTTGGCAACTTTTACCATAGAAGGATAGACGCAGATTGCTGCAACGGTTGGAAGACCTGGCACCGCATCATGCAGATGTATTGCTTTATAACAAAGTTGTTTCACTTTCCCTTCCGTATCCTTTCCCTCGAGGGTAGTAAGATCGATCATATTCAACACCAGTTTCAGCCCATTCAGTTTGGTTTCTTTTTTAATGCTTCGTGTTGTAAAACGAGCAGCTCGTTCTTCTACTCCTACCTGGTCAATGCGGGGTGATAGTGTGAAATCAGGAATCGTTTGTAAAGTTCTGGCAATAGCCATATCAATAAAATTAAGGAAATCAAAGGTAGACAAAGTTTAAAGCCTTCCCAAACACCTTCTGCAAGGAATAATAGAACACGGATACACGGATAGTATGGATTTTCTCAGATAGCATTTTTAAATCGGAGAATCCCGTGTTGATCTGTTTAATCTGTGTATTCACGTTCCATTTATTTCTTTTAAATTCGAAATTCCTTACACAAGTATCACTGAGAAAGATCATTTAATTTTTAAAATTTTTACGGTAATGAGAAAAACCAAACTCTTCTACGAACTGGGTTTTGTAGCGGCCCTTTTTTTGGTAGCAATTAATAGTAAGGCCCAGGTTACCTTCCCTGAAAATGGTATTGCCGATCGGCGGCATGGCCATTATGCATTTACCAACAGCACTATAGTTAAAGATGCTACTACTACATTGACGAATGCTACGCTGATTATTAAAGATGGAAAAATTGTGGCTGTCGGTTCTAATCTTAAAGTGCCTGCAGGGGCTGTTGAAGTTGATTGCAAAGGCAAATACATTTACCCTTCCTTTATCGACATCTATGCTGATTATGGCACGCCGGCTTTGCAAAGAGTCGGTGGTGGATTTACTCCCGGCCAACAACCGCAACTAACAACTGCAGCCAGGGGTCCCTATGGCTGGAATCAGGCTATTAAAAGTGATGCAGAAGCCTATAAAGTTTTTGCAGTTGACGATGCAAAAGCAAAACCATTACGTGAGGCTGGTTTTGGTACGGTACTTTCACATGTAAGAGATGGTATAGCAAGAGGCACAGGTGCTGTTGTTACATTAGCTGATGCAAAAGAAAATCTTGTTATTATTAAAGAAAAAGCTTCTGCACATTATTCGTTCAGCAAAGGAAGTTCAACGCAAAGCTATCCTACTTCCATGATGGGTTCTATCGCTTTATTACGTCAGACCTATTTGGATGCACAATGGTATAAAACAAAGCCTGCCGGTGAAGGATTTAACCAGAGTCTGAAAGCATGGAATGAAACACAGGATCTGCCACAGATATTTGAGGCCAGCGATAAATGGAATGTATTGAGGGCTGATAAGATTGGTGATGAATTTGGTGTGCAGTACATCATTAAAGCCGGTGGTAATGAATACCAGCGTATCAAAGAAATGAAAGCAACCAATGCAACATTTATTGTACCGCTGAACTACCCGCAGGCACAGGATATAGAAGATCCGAATGATGCAAGGTTTGTTTCATTAGCCGATCTGAAACATTGGGAAATGGCGCCTACCAATGCCGGTGCATTTGAAAAAGCGGCTATTTCTTTTTGTTTAACAACAGCCGATCTGCGGGATGTGAAAACATTTTTTTCCAATTTAAGAACCGCATTTAATTATGGTTTGACTGAAACCGCTGCGTTGAATGCTTTGACAAAAACTCCTGCCACTGTTTTAGGAATTTACGACCAGGCAGGAAGTCTTGACGTGGGTAAATGGGCCAATTTTTTAATTACATCGGGCCCCGTATTCAATGAAAAAACAACGATCTGGCAAAACTGGATACAGGGTTTGAAGTATACGATCAAAGAAGACGCATGGAATGATTCAAAAGGAATTTATAAACTGGTATTGAATACAAGCTCTGGGCCTGTTCATTATATACTTGATTTCAAATCAAACAACAGTGCCAGCATACTTGCAAAAGATACGATCAGCACTAAGTTTTCTTATGATGGCCGCCAGGTGAAAATCAATTTTTCTCCCGAAAAAAAAGGAGCTGATTATCGCCTCAGCGGTATCGTTAGCGATAGTATATGGAGTGGCTATGGTGTAGATACAGCTGGAAATAACCTGACATGGACTGCCCGTTTTGATAAAGCCGGACTGCCAAAACCCGATAGCATTCGTCCTAAAAAACAAGAACCTATTGGGAAGGTGATCTATCCTTTTGAACCTTTTGGCTGGGAAGAAGGCCAGGCTCCGAAACAGGAAACCATTCTTATAAAAAATGCAACTGTCTGGACGAACGAAAAAGAAGGCGTTCTTCAAAATACCGATGTGTTGATGAAAAATGGTAAGATAGCAGGCATAGGTAAAAATCTTTCTGATGCAGGAGCCAAAACAATTGATGCAACGGGCAAACATGTTACTGCGGGTATTATTGATGAACACTCACATATCGCTACTGCATCAATTAATGAAGGCGGCCAAAGTGTGACTTCCGAAGTTCGTATAGCCGATAACTTAAATCCGGATGATATAAATATTTATCGCCAATTAAGCGGTGGTGTTACCAGCTCACATATTCTGCATGGTTCTGCCAATGTTATTGGCGGACAAACACAGTTGATCAAATTGCGCTGGGGCGCCAATGCGGAAGATATGAAATTTCAAAATTGGCCCGGCCAGATAAAATTTGCTTTGGGAGAAAATGTAAAACGTTCTTCATCCTCAGCTGGTAATAACCGTTACCCTGATACAAGAATGGGAGTAGAGCAGGTGTTGGTAGATGCGTTTACAAGAGCAAAAGATTATCAGAAGGCATGGAAAGAGTATGAAGCCAATAAAAATAAAAAAAGTTCAACGTTTACTGCTCCGCGCAGAGATCTGGAACTGGATGGATTAGTAGAAATTTTAGAAAACAAACGTTTTATCACTTGTCACTCTTATGTACAAAGTGAAATAACCAGTTCTATAGAAATTGCAAACAGGATGGGATATAAATACAATACATTCACGCATATCCTCGAGGGGTATAAAGTAGCTGATAAAATGAAAGAACATGGCGCCAATGCATCTACTTTTTCTGATTGGTGGGCTTATAAGATGGAAGTTGAAGATGCTATTCCATATAATGCAGCTATTATGCAAAGGGTGGGATTGAATGTTGCAATTAATTCTGATGATGCAGAAATGGCAAGACGTCTTAACCAGGAAGCGGCTAAGATTATAAAGTACGGTGGTGTTACAGAAGAAGAAGCTTTGAAAATGGTAACCTTGAATCCGGCAAAAATGCTGCATGTTGATGATAGGGTAGGGAGTCTGAGAACTGGTAAAGATGGAGATGTGGTAGTATGGAGCGATAATCCTTTAAGTATCTATGCAAAATCATTGTACACTATTGTTGATGGAACAATTTATTTTGACAGACAAAAGGATGAGCAAATGCAAAAATGGGTGGATGCGGAAAGAAACCGGATCATTAAAAAAATGAATGGTGAGAAAAAGAATGGAGCACCGATGCAGCCTGCCCAACCCAGTTACAAAATTATGCATACTTGCAGCGATCATCAGCATAATCAAGGCTTGCTGACAATAGATGCGGAAGAATTTTCTAACGACTAAATTTTTTGAAATGCGAAAAATATTTTTAGCTATATCAATTTGTTTCTTCTTGACGGCTAGTTCACAAGAGACAGTATACCCTGCCAAAGAAAATAAGGGATTGACTTTTATAAAAAATGCTAGCATACATGTCGGTAATGGAAAGGTGATTGAAAATGGTTCTATTAAAATCAGTAATGGTAAGATAGAACAAGTAGGAACTAATATTCTAATACCTGCAGGCGATGTTGCGGTTGTTGATGCCAAAGGGAAACATGTGTACCCAGGTCTTATACTTCCTATTAGCAACCTTGGCTTAATAGAAGTATCTGCTGTTCGGGCAACAAATGATGTCAGAGAATTGGGTGAGATGAATCCAAATATACGCAGCATTGTAGCTTATGATGCGGATTCGAAAGTGATCAATACGCTTCGGTCCAATGGGATTTTGCTGGCTAATGTAGTTCCGCAGGGAAGCCTGATCGCTGGTTCCTCTTCTGTGGTACAATTAGACGCATGGAACTGGCAGGATGCGGCTTACAAAACCGATGCGGGTATTCATCTTTACATGCCCTCTTTAATACCGCGTCCCCGCTCAGGTAGAATTGGTGTAGCTGGTCCACAGCAATCGGAACCTGATCCTGTAAAAGAAGGTCTGGATAAGATTGATCAGTTGAAAAGCTTTTTCCGTGAAGCAAAAGCTTACTTAGCTTCATCAGCAAAAGAAGAAACCAATTTAAAATTTACAGCCACTAAAGGCCTTTTTGATAAAACACAGAAATTATATGTGCATTCCAATACAACCAGGCAGATGCTGGTAGCCCTGGATCTTGCCAAAGAATTTTCATTCGACCTGGTGATTGTTGGTGGTAGCGATAGCTGGCAGATAGCTGACCTGCTGAAACAAAATAACGTCTCCGTTATTTTAAATACTATTCATGGACTGCCTGCACTGGATGATGACGATGTAGATCAGCCGTATAAAACAGCGGCTATGTTGCAGAAAGCAGGAGTTTTGTTCGCTATTTCAGATGATGACGAAGCTACCCGTGGCCGGAACCTTGCGTTCAATGCGGGCACTGCGGCCACATATGGATTGGCAAAGGAAGAAGCATTGCAGGCTATTACCTTAAATGCGGCAAAGATCATGGGAGTAGCCGATAAGACCGGCAGTATTGAAGTGGGTAAGGATGCCAATATTGTGATAAGTGAAGGAGATATCCTGGATATGAAAACCAGTGTTGTTACCGACGCATTTATCCAGGGTCGTAAAATTGATCTAACGGATAAACATAAGTTATTGAATGAGAAATATAACCAGAAATACAATATCAAAAAGCCATTCTGAAAAATAATGGATATCAGTAAATGATTTTATCCTGGTTTAGGGAAATTGTGAGCAGTCTTAAAATAAGAACAGCCCCGACTAATCGGGGCCGTTCCTTTTTTCAACCGTCCATTGTTGATATTTTTGATTCGGGAATCGTCTCTCTAATAAGTGTTTTTACTTAAAATCTCCTACACCTCTACGTCGTATCTGTCGCAAAGCTAATGTTGGCTTTACGATTTCGCAATAGTAAAACTACTTTTTTTGGGAAAAATTATTTATAGCGGCAAACTCGTCATTTAACTAAAAGAAAACCCCGAAAGTTTATTTCTGGGGTTTTCTTTTAGTATCAAAAAAGTTATTATGCATCCTTCCCATGACACTGTTTATACTTCTTCCCACTACCACAGGGGCAAGGGTCATTTCTCCCAATCTTCGGCCCCACTTTTATAGGTTCTTGTTTTACAGCAGTTCCTGCACCACCCGGTTCAAACCTGTCTTTTTCATTAGCAGCATAATCTTCACCAGCCGCATCTACTTCTTCCTTATTGGCCCGCATTTTACTGTAGTCTGTTTTTTCCTTTTTACCCTCTTTCAATTGGGCATTCTCCTGCTGAACAGGAATAGCAGAATGGCTAAGGAAAGAAACAATGTTTTTATTTACCTCTGCATCCATATTCTTGAACTGCTGGAATGCCTCTACTTTGTATATAACCAATGGATCTTTTTGTTCCAGGTAGGCGGTTTGTACGCTTTGTTTCAGATCGTCCATTGCACGCAGATGTTCTTTCCATGCATCATCGATAACCACCAGCGTAATTGTTTTTTCCAGGGAGCTAGCCAGCTCTTCTCCATTTGAGGTAAGCGTTCTATCCAGCGAGGCCAGTACATTCAATGCTTTACGTCCATCGGAAAAAGGAACCACTACGTTTTCAATATGACTGCCTTGTGTAAGCCGTATATTTTTGAAAACAGGAATAGCTTGTTTTTTCAGTGTTTCTTTATGGCTGGTATAATTATCTGTTGCTTCAGCATATAATTTATCAATCACCGTATTCAAATCGCCCTTCTTAAATTCTTCTTCCTCAATTTTTGTTTCCAAACCAAAGTTGACGATACAAGCCATTTTGAAACCTTCAAAATCTTCCTGCTCACGGAAACCAGTTATCAATCCTTCCGCCACAACAGAAAATGCATTATCAATATCCAATGCCAGGCGATCACCAAACAAGGCATGTTGACGTTTACCATAGATAACATTCCGTTGTTTGTTCATCACATCATCATACTCCAGCAAACGCTTACGGATACCAAAATTGTTTTCTTCTACTTTCTTTTGTGCCCGTTGTATGCTGTTACTGATCATGCTGTGCTGGATCACATCGCCTTCTTTATACCCCAGTTTATCCATCATGGATGCTATACGTTCACTTCCGAACATCCGCATCAGATCGTCTTCCAGTGAAACATAAAATTGCGAACTACCCGGATCTCCCTGGCGGCCTGCACGACCCCGCAACTGCCTGTCTACACGGCGGCTTTCATGTCTTTCCGTTCCAATGATCGCTAAACCACCCGCTTCTTTTACACCAGGTCCGAGTTTGATATCCGTACCACGACCCGCCATATTGGTGGCAATAGTAACGGCACCTGCTAAACCGGCTTCAGCAACTACCTGTGCTTCTTTTGAGTGTTGTTTTGCATTCAATACATTATGAGGAATCTTTTTCTGTTGCAACATCCGGCTTAGCAATTCACTTACTTCTACCGATGTAGTACCCACAAGCACTGGTCTTCCGGCATTACGCAATATTTCTATTTCATCAATAGACGCTTTATATTTTTCACGTTTGGTTTTATAAACCAGGTCCTGTTTATCATCACGAACCATTTTCAGGTTGGTAGGAATGCTTACCACATCCAATTTATAAATGCTCCACAATTCAGCAGCTTCCGTTTCCGCAGTACCTGTCATACCCGCCAGCTTGTGGTACATCCTGAAATAATTCTGTAAGGTGATGGTAGCATAGGTTTGAGTAGCCGCTTCTATCTTTACATTTTCTTTTGCTTCCAATGCCTGGTGTAAGCCATCACTATAACGGCGGCCTTCCATGATACGGCCGGTTTGTTCATCTACAATTTTAATAGCACCATCTATTATGACGTATTCAACATCTTTTTCAAAAAGGGTATAGGCTTTTAATAACTGCTGAACTGTGTGGATACGATCTGCTTTTTGTGCATAGTCATTCAGCAGCAATTCTTTTTGCTGCAATTTTTCTTCAGCGGTGACCTCATTTTTTTCTACTTCAGACAGTTTTACACCAATATCAGGAAGAACGAAGAAATCAGGATCTTCCCCAGACTTGGTGATCACATTTAATCCCTTATCAGTAAGATCTACCGAATTGCCTTTTTCATCAATTTGGAAGAGCAATTCCGAGTCAACAATATGCATATTGCGCATCTGATCCTGCAGGTAATAGTTCTCTGCTTTCTGCAATTTTACTTTGATGCCTGGCTCACTTAAATATTTGATCACCGGCCCATATTTTGGTAGACCACGATGAGCACGGAATAAATAAAGACCTCCTGTTTTAGGATCATCTTCTCCTTTTTCAATTAATTTTTTCGCCTCATTCAAGGAATTACGAACAATTCTTTCCTGCTCCTGCACCAATTGCTGTATTCTTGGTTTGTGTATATGGTATTGCTGATCTTCACCTCGTGCTACCGGACCCGAAATGATCAATGGAGTTCTTGCATCATCAATTAAAACGGAATCCACCTCATCCACCATAGCGAAATGGTGTTTGCGCTGTACCATTTCCTCCGGTGTGTGCACCATATTATCACGGAGATAATCAAAGCCGAATTCATTGTTGGTGCCATAAGTAATATCCGCCAGGTATGCTTGTCTTCTTTCTTCTGTATTTGGCTGGTGTTTATCAATGCAATCTACTTTAAGCCCCAGCCATTCAAAAATAGTTCCATTCCATTCCTGGTCACGACGGGCCAGGTAATCATTCACCGTTACAATATGAACACCTTCACCAGGCAATGCATTTAAGTAAGCAGGTAATGTAGATACCAGTGTTTTACCTTCACCTGTTGCCATTTCCGCAATTTTCCCAGAATGTAAAACAGCGCCACCGATCAGCTGTACATCATAATGCAACATGTTCCAGGTAACAGGACTACCACCTGCCGTCCAGGTATTTTTATAAATAGCTTTATCGCCGTCAATAGAGATATAATCTTTTTTTACACTCAGGTCCCGGTCCAGTGGAGTAGCGGTTGAAACAATCTCCGTATTTTCTTTAAAACGACGGGCTGTTTCTTTTACTACTGCAAAAGCTTCGGGAAGAATTTCCTGCAGAACCTCTTCTATTTTTTTATCCTTGTCTTTTTTTAATTTATCTACTTCCTGGTAAATGGCATCTTTGCCCAGCAGGTCATTAAAAGGAAGCTCTTCGGCTTGTTTGTTTTTTGCAACAATGGCTTCATCTGTTGATGCTAAATGGGCCTGTATACGCTGGCGGAACTCCTGTGTTTTATTACGAAGTTGATCATTGCTCAACGAAGCATAGCTGGTGAAATGCTGGTTGACCTTTTCAACGACAGGAAGAATTTTTTTTACGTCTTTATCGGATTTGTTGCCGCCAAAAAGCTTTGAAAGAAAACCAATCATATATAATGTGTTATTGGGTATTGTAGAAATTCAGGTAAAAGAGAAATTTACCGGTCAAAAAGAGTGCTACATGTTTATACAAGTCATTTTGACAGGGTTGCAAAGATAATGGAATTTGAAGGTAGTAGGAATTTGTGGTATGGCTGAAAATCACCGTTCATATAAACAAAATTCAGGATAGGAAAAGATTTGTTTTTCAGTATCATTGGCTTATCATTTTTTTGAAATGCAATTGTCTTTTTTAACTTACTATTACAATCATTTGCAAGCGACAACCAGGTATTGTTATGCATAAAAACTTGTTTTTAATAGCCCTTTCTACTTCTTTTTTTTTATTGTCTGGCTGTGTTGATAATAAATCCGTAAAGAAAAAGAAGGCTAACCCTGGCGACATTTATTTTGATTACAGGGTGTGGGGCAATGAGGAAAACAGTGACATTGTTGTGAGGTTGCAATATTTTCTTGAAAATGGAGATGAGAATACGGTTTTGCTTCAACATCCCAGTAAAGTGGAATTTGACGGAGAAGTTCTTCCGGTGGATAGTTCACGAAGGAATGGTTATTATTATGAAGCAACCATCCCTTTGGAAAATTTTGCGGGAAAGCATACTATCGTTTTTACGGATCGTAATGAAAAACAATACAGGGAAGAGTTTGAATTTTCTATTATTTCCCTGAAAACCGAAATACCAGCAGTTGTAAGCAGGAAGGAACTTGTATTGGGGTTAAACGGTATCAATCCAGGCGAAATTATCAGGGTATTGCTCACTGATACAGCCTTTTATAGCCGTGGCATAGACCGAATAGATACCATTCGGAATGACAGCATAATCATTACTCCAAGAGATCTGGAGAATCTGAAAAATGGCCCCGTTTACCTCGAAATTTATAAAGACGATGAATGGCCTTTGAAGGAAACCACTAAGGGTAGGGGGAGAATTTCCCTTTCGTATGGATTGAAAAGGGTGTTTGAGTTGAAAGATTAGTGAAACTCGGGGCCTGCAAACAGGCTATTTACCTGTTATCCACAGCACGAATGATTTTCATTTTGAGTATGGAAAATCAGTATGCAGCCCATACCTTTGCGGCCTTAAAAGTTCAGTAAGTTTAAAATGTTCATAAGTACAAATCGTTTTGCAATAACACGACAACTTATGAACTAAAAACTTGTAACTCTAAAACTACACAAATGGCCGGTCAGTTAAAAGAGGTTCGTAACCGCATCAAATCAGTACAAAGTACACAGCAGATCACCAAAGCCATGAAAATGGTAAGTGCGGCTAAGCTTCGCCGGGCACAGGATGCTATTATTCAAATGCGTCCTTATGCTAAAAAATTGCAGGAATTGCTGAGCAATATCGTTAGCAATAGCGAAGGAGAAGTAGGAATGGCATTGGCAACGGAACGTCCTGTGGAAAAAGTATTGTTGATCGTTATCACCAGCGACCGTGGTTTGGCCGGTGCTTTTAATACAAACCTGATAAAGCTGACCAAAGCAACTATTGCCGAAAAATATGCCACCCAGCATAAAAAAGGCAATGTAACTATCTGGAACATTGGTAAAAAAGGATATGAGCATTTTACCAAGAATAACTACAAAACGGATGCTACACACAAAGACATTTTTCTGCATCTGACTTTTGAAAATGTACAAAAAGCTTCGCAAGCTGCAATGAAAGCATATGAAGAAAAGCAATTTGATGCAGTGGAGATCATCTATAGCCAGTTTAAAAATGCCGCAACTCAGCGTTTTGAGGTAGAAAGATTTTTACCCATCCCTAAAGTAGAGAAAAAACCAGGCGATAAAAAAGCAGATTTTATTTTCGATCCTTCGAAAGAGGAATTGCTAACAGAATTGATGCCCAAGATCCTCAACACTCAATTATATAAGGCGGTTTTAGATTCAAATGCTTCTGAACATGGTGCCCGTATGACAGCCATGGACAAAGCCAGTGAGAATGCCAATGAAATGCTTCGCAGCCTGAAGATATCTTATAACAGGGCGAGACAAGCTGCCATTACTACAGAATTAACTGAGATCGTAAGTGGAGCGGCAGCATTGCAGGGATAAGAACCCTGTCCATTAGGGAACTTAAGGTGGCAAATGTTTTCCCCATTTGTTGTTTTATTAGTTTGGAAATGTTGATAACTGCGTTTTCATCTACAACTGCGTGAGTGTATTTTCGTCGCCTTGGTATTATTATTGAGCTCTTTATTAAATCAAAAAATACTTTACTGTTATAGGACAGTAGAAGTCTAAAAGCCCCTTTAGGGGTTGGGGTTTTATGGAAATAACTAATCTTATACCACATATTGAAGCATTGGTCTTTGCAAGCGATAAGCCGTTGACCAGCCTGGATATTACGGAATTGCTGAATAATGCGTTTGGTTTTATGGAAGATAAA
>CAMLEX010000029.1 GCA_946479055.1 uncultured Bacteroidota bacterium
AAAGGCGGTCCAGGGACTGTTACTTTTAATATCATCGCCTCGTATGTCTAACAGTGCAGGTGTAAAACGCATATAAGTGCCATCTATTAACAGACTTCCGTAAGCAGCATTTATACCTTTTACGGCATCATCGCCGCTTTGCCAAAAGGTAGCAGAAGTTTGAGAATTAGGATTTGCCTGGTCGAGTTGCTTGCTACAGCCGGCAGCCAATAACAACGTTGTTATACCAAAAAGGCTCTTCAATGAATTATATATTTTCATAACAAAAATTTAAAAGTATTACGTAATTAAAATCCAATTTGCAATCCAAAAAGAATGGAACGGGGATTAGGAAAAGAGCCCAGATCGAAGCCCCTGCTGAATAATCCATCGCTGATAAAATCAGGATCGTAACCACGGTATTTTGAAATTGTAAGTAAATTCTGGCCGGAAACATAAGCACGGAAACTGCTGAAGACCTTGGTTTTTCTAAAAATAGTTGCAGGCAGCGAATAGCCAATTTGAGCGTTCTGCAATTTTAAATAAGAACCATCTTCTACAAAACGATCAGAGAAACGGCCATTGCCATTTGGATCATAAATAACAGGTCTTGGAATATTGGTATTGGTATTAGTGGGTGTCCAGAAATTCAACATATCCGTATGATGGTTTGAATACTGACCGATCATCAGATCGTGGTAAACACCATTGAATACTTTATTACCGGCGTTGCCTTGAAAGAAAATGGATACATCAAAATTTTTGTACGAGCCATTAAAGTTGAACCCATAACTGAGTTTGGGAATAGTGGTACCCAGGTAAATCCTGTCATCATCCGTTATTTTACCATCGGGTACACCTGTTAATTTGCCATCTGTACCCAGGCCATTTACATCTTTAAATTTAATATCGCCGGGAGCAGCGCCTGTTTGTGTGGCGTGTCCTGCTACATCTGCCACTGTATTAAAAATCCCTTCGGTAACAAAGCCAAATAATTCTCCTACCGAACGGCCCACTTCTGTTTTACTGCCGACACCATAAATTGGATTATTAGTGCCGCCCAATTTCAATACTTTATTTTTTAGTGTAGTCACATTAGCATTAACATTATACTTAAAATCGCCAATTTGATTATTATAGCCCATCGTAAATTCAAAACCGGTGTTTTCGGTAGATGCCGCATTGGTGAATATGGAAGAAGGCACTGAACCAACGGATAGAGGAAGTGGAATATTTGCCAGCAGATCAGTGGATTTTCTTTTATAATATTCCAGGGTAAACAATAACTTATTATTGAACAAACCAAGATCTGCAGCCACATTCAAAGTAGAAGTAGCTTCCCATTTAATGGCAGGGTCAACCTGCGAAACAGTAGTTGCACCCGTTGCCAATGTATTGTCAAAAACATAGCTTGCATTGGGATTGATATAAGATTGAAATAAATAGTCGCCAAAATTTTGATTACCCACTTCTCCAAATCCAGCTCTCAGTTTTAAAGTCGAAACTTGTGTTGGAAGTTTTATGAATTTTTCGTTATCAAGATTCCATGCCACGGCTGCAGAAGCAAAATTTCCATATTTATTAGCCGGCCCAAAACGGGAAGAACCATCTCTTCTGAAATTACCGGTCAATAAATAACGATCATCGTAATTATAGTTAACTCTTCCCAAATAAGAGAACAACGTATTGGTAGATAAAAAACTGAATACGGATTTGTCGGCGGGATTGGTAATAGAACTAAATGTGCGAAACTGGAGATCCTGGGTTCCGGAAGCAGTACCGGTAATATCTTCGAAATTTCTTTCCAAATAAGATGTACCTGCAAGAAAATCCAGTTTATGTTTACCTAATTCTACTTTATAATTCAATGTATTTTCCAGCTGGCCGGTTTTATCCGTACCATTAACCTGACCCATGTAGTAAACTGTATTCAAATAATAGAAACCGAGATCAAACTTAGGTTCGTAGTGAAAATTTTTAAATTCAGTTCTGTCATAACTCACATTTAATTTGTACTTCAGGTTTTTAATAATTTCAAATTCGCCCCAAACATTGCCGAGGAAACGGTTCCTGTTATTATAATCGGTAACCAAATTGCCCAATCCTATCACATTTAATGTAATGGCTCTTTGTGTTACATTATCCGAGCCGCCATATCCCCCTAAACGATTAGGATCATATACCGGCATGGTGGGTATGGCCGTAAGCATACTGGTGAGACTGCCACCAAAAATCGCATGGCCGTTTGTGTTGCCAAAATTATGCTTGTCCGATTGTGTGTAAGCAACCTTGGCGCCGTATGCAAAACGTCCTTTTTTGCCCTGGAAATTCGTGTTAAAAGAATAACGGTTATATTCCTGTGGTCCTTTTAAAGTTCCTGTCTGGTTAAAGAAACCAAGGCCCACATTAAAATTTGCTGTCTCTGAACCGCCTGACAAGCTGATGTTATGATCCTGTATTTTTCCTGATTTATACAATTCGTCCTGCCAGTCTGTATTTACATTTGATATAAATGCCGGGTTCGTAGGATCATTTCCCGGTGCAATACCAAGACCCGCATTCACTTCTGCTGCGCTGGTTATTTTTTGATACCCAACCCTGTCAGTCAGAGACACTCTTTGGGGAATTTTTTGCGAGCCATAATAGCCGTTGTAATTTACTTTCACCTGGCCGGCTTTGCCTTTTTTAGTGGTAATGATAACTACACCTTGTGCTGCACGGGATCCATATAAGGCGGCCGAAGAAGCATCTTTCAATACCTGGATACTTTCTATATCACCCGGTGAAAAATCGAAAGGAGCGTCTAACGCTACGCCGTCAACTACAAACAGCGGGCTATTATTCCCAAAAGTACTGATACCCCTGATTTTAATTTGAACAAACCCACCGGGTTCTCCAGATCCCTGCACTGTAACTCCGGCAGCCTGGCCCTGCAATAATTTGGCTACATCATATGACGCTGTTTTTTTTGCATTTTCTACATTAACGATAGATACAGAACCGGTCATATCTTTTTTCCTAACCGTTCCATACGCCAACACTACCAGGTCTTCCAGCGATTCCACTCTCGTAGCAAGAGATACAGCAATACTCCCGTTATCACTTACTTTTGTTTCATTGCTTTCATAACCTATAGACGAGATCACTAAAATATCTCCGGGATTAGCGGGGATACTAAACCGTCCATCCTCACTGCTGCTGACACTGATCTTTTTGTTCTTTACAGCAACTGTCGCCCCTTTCACAGGGTTTCCTTCTTTGTCTTTTACCTGGCCCGTTACAGGGCCCTGGGCATGAATGGATTGAATTATCAAAAGAAGAAATGAAATGGCCATCATAGAAACAGGCCAGGTGAAGGAGAATGATCGTTGTTTACCTTTTTTCATATAGCGTCATTTTGGGTTTTTAAAAAATAAGTGTCAATTTTACAAGTATCTGGAAAGGGCCAAAAAAAAAGTCTTTTCAAAAAATTGAACTTTAAACAGATAACAAAACGGGAAATACGATGAAGGACTGGCCATGCCTTTAACCGGCATATAATGAAGAAACAGGATTGGCTGACAAAAGCCGCCGGTGGCGGGAAATTATGGCAAGTCATTAGCATTCGATTATCGTTTTAAGCAAGCTGGAAAATAGCAGAGGTGAAATTGATACAATTTCTTTTATCGCTATCAGCAAATCGTATCAAAGTTTCGACGGATATGCTCATAGTGTGAGCAGGCTGATATCTTAATCGAATTATTGGTTGTTTATATTTATAATTTTACAGTAACACATTAACCATTGATCTGTAAAACAACGATTCTTGCCACATTACTTATCATCGCTACCAGCATTGCTGGTCAGTCTTACTATTTCCGTCATTACCAGGTAGAAAACGGCCTGTCTAACAATGCAGTGATATGCAGCGTACAGGATAAAAAAGGATTTTTATGGTTTGGTACTAAGGATGGTCTTAATAGGTTTGATGGCTATTCATTTAAAGTTTTCAGGAATGATCCTGACGAGAAAGGAAGTATAGGTAGTAATTTTATTCATTCCTTATGTGTTGATCCCAACGATGTATTATGGGTGGGCACGGAAAAAGGCCTTTACAAATACAATGCAACAACGGAAAGTTTTAGTCTTTTAGTTACTCCATTTATTGAACGGGTAAGAGACGTTCAAATGGATACCAGTGGAAATCTCTGGTTCATTTCAAACTTTGATCTTTTTAAATATTCTGAAAGCACAAAGAAAATTGTGCATTTTACCATTGACAGTTATTCTGAAGTTACTTCAATCTGTACGTTGCCTGACGGTTCGGTATGGGTATCTACTCCCACCGGTTTATTAAAAAAATACAATCCCGATAGCAATTCTTTTTCTGAATATGATATGTTTAATCATTCCCCTAAAACAGTATCAACATGGATTGAGAAACTATATGGCACAACGAATGGAAACATACTGATAGGTACGTCCAACCAGGGCGTTAAACTTTTTCAAACCGGGACCGCCACATACAAGGATATACTTACCTATAATACTGATAAAACAGAAATTTTTGCCCGGAACTTTGTTCAAACTTCCGCAAATGAATGCTGGATAGCCACTGAATCCGGTATTTTCATTTACAATTTTATAACCGGTAAAACTATTAATCTCCAAAAAGATTACAATAATCCATATTCGATCTCTGACAATGCGGTTTATACATTTTGTAAAGACAAAGAAGGCGGCATTTGGGCAGGCACCTATTTTGGAGGCATCAGTTATTATCCTAAACAATCACTTGCCTTTCACAAATATTTTCCCGAGAAAGATAAAAACTCATTGAGTGGAAATGTAGTGCGGGAAATACACCAGGATAAATATGGCAGTTTATGGATTGGAACAGAAGATGCAGGACTGAATAAATTTGATGAAGCTACCGGGCTCTTCACGCCTTTTAAACCGACTGGAAATAAAGAAGGCATTTCATATACCAATATTCATGGCCTGCTGGCTACAGGTGATGAACTTTGGATCGGTACTTTTGAGCATGGCCTTGATGTAATGAATATAAAAACAGGAAAAGTAATACGGCATTATTCAAAAGGAACAGGGGAACATTCACTCAAAAGCAATTTTATATATTGCATTTCACAATCCAACGACGGACAAATCATGCTGGGCACAACGGTTGGCGCTTATGTGTATAATCGTAAAGACGATAATTTTTCACTATTACCGGAGATGCCACTTAACAATTGGTATTCCTCCATTCTGAAAGATCACCAGGGAATCATCTGGGCAGGTACTTATGGAAACGGAGTAAATTATTACAATACAAAAAATCAAAAGGCAGGCAATTTCCGGTATGAAGTCCATAATAAAAACAGCCTGAGCAGCGATAGAGTGAACAGCCTCTTTGAAGATAGTTATAAAAATTTGTGGTTCGCCACAGAAGGTGGTTTATGCAGGTTTGATCGGAAAACAAACAGTTTTAAAAGATATACTACAAAAAATGGTTTCCCTACCAATTTTATTATAAGCCTGCTGGAAGATGAGAAAAAAAATTTATGGATCAGCACTTCAAAAGGGCTTGTTTATTTTAATCCCGAAACGGAACAGGTAACTATTTATACCAAAGCCAATGGCCTGCTAAATGATCAGTTCAATTTTAGTTCTGCTTACAAAGACGAGCAGGGAAGAATGTATTTTGGAAGTGTGAAAGGAATGATCAGCTTTCATCCGAACGAGTATACCAGGAATAATTATACGCCACTTGTTTACATTACAGGTTTCCAGGTAAACAATAAAGAACTTGCCATCAATAAAAACGGGTCGTCTTTAAAAAGATCAATCATTTATACAGATAAGATCAGCCTGGCACATGATCAATCTACCTTTAGTATTGATTTTGCTTCGCTAAGTTACTCGGCTCCGGAAATGTCAGAATACGCTTATACAATGGAAGGGCTAGATAAAGACTGGACCTATCTTAAAACAAACAGGAAAGCCTATTTCACTGAGCTATCTCCGGGAACTTATTCATTTAAAGTAAAAGCGGCTAATAGTGGGGGCAATTGGAATGTAAAAGAATCAACCCTTATTATTGAAATATTGCCGCCCTGGTGGGCTAGTAATGCCGCTTACTTTTTTTATACAGCATTAGTTCTTTTTCTTATTTATTATTTCGCCAGGAACTATCATCATAGAATTATAGAAAAAAACAGGCGGAAAATAGAACAACTGGAAATAGCAAAAGAAAAAGAATTATATGAGGCCAAAATGGAATTTTTTACTAACGTGGCGCATGAAATAAAAACGCCATTAACATTGATAAAAGGCCCGTTGGAAAAGGTAGTGAAAAAAGCAGGAGATATACCTGAGATAAAGGATAGCCTTCGCATAATGGAGAAAAACACCAGCCGCCTGGTTGATCTTACCAATCAACTACTCGACTTCCGGCAAACAGAGATCAAAGGCTTCAGTCTTAATTTTACAAAACAAAATATCCCGGAATTAATAGAAGATACCTTTCTAAGTTTTAAACCATTGGCAGAACAAAAAGATCTGCAATTCACAATGTGTCCGTTACCTGATAAATTATTTGCTTTTATAGATTTGGAAGCATTTAATAAAATACTTACTAACCTGTTCAGCAATGCGGTAAAATATGCCAGTAGCAAAGTAGAGGTGTGCCTGCTGCCCGTAAAAAAAGATGATAAAACATTTACCATAGAAATTAAAAATGATGGATATATTATACCTTTTGAAATGAAGGAAAAAATATTTGAGCCCTTCTTCCGGCTTAAGGAAACAGAAAAACAAAAAGGAACAGGGATTGGATTGGCATTATCCCGGTCGCTGGCACAACTTCAAAAAGGTGTGCTTGACCTGAAAGAACCCGAAAATAATATGAATGTATTTTTTATAACGATGCCTTTCAACCTTGATGCTGATACAGCTACCCTGAATGAAGAAGCTGAAAGGAACCAGGATGTATCGCTTCCTGAAAAGTTGGTAAATAACAATAAATAAATTACCACATGAAACCTTTGCTGCTGTTAGTAGATGACAACGAAGAAATATTAGAGTTCCTCGAGCATGAGTTGAACGAAAAATATACAATCATCAAAGCCTTTAATGGACAGGAAGCACTGGAGATATTGAAAGAAAACGCGGTTCAACTGGTAATCTCCGATGTCATGATGCCTGTTATGGATGGATTTGAATTGTGCCGGATCATTAAGACAAATTTTGATTACAGCCATATCCCGGTAATATTGCTGACTGCAAAAAATACGCTGCAATCAAAAATTGAAGGGCTGGAATTGGGTGCGGATGCCTATATAGAAAAACCTTTTTCACCGGAGTATTTACAGGTACAGATCGCTAACCTGCTTACCAACCGCAATAAGATCAAAGAGTATTTTGCCAGTTCACCATTGGTACACATCAAGAGCATGGCTTATTCCAAAGCAGATGAACAGTTCCTGGAAAAGATCAATGAAAGCATATTCAAAAACCTGGAAGACACTGAACTCGATGTTGAAAAACTGGATAAGCTGATGAATATGAGCAAGCCTACCTTATATAGAAAGATCAAATCTCTTTCAGATCTTTCGCCCAACGAGCTGATCAACATAACCCGGCTGAAAAAAGCAGCAGAACTACTGGTAGAAGGCAATTATAAAATTTATGAAGTGGCGGATATGGTGGGCTATGCTTCGCAGACAAATTTTGGCAGAAACTTTCTAAAACAGTTTGGCATGACGCCAACTGATTATCTTAGCATGAAGGAAGCTGAAAAGAATAAGTAAGCATATGATTTTACTTATTATAAAAGTAAGGTTGTAAATATTTTAAAAGAATGTAAACAATATGACAAAATACCAAAAACAAACCCGGCTACTTGCTGCAGTGGACTGCATTATCTTCGGGTTTGACGGACAAACTCTAAAACTATTATTGATACAAAGAGGTTTTGAACCTGAAAGAGGCCGGTGGAGCCTGATGGGAGGTTTTATACTTCCCAATGAAGATCCGGATAGCGCAGCTATCCGTATTTTAAAAAGCCTAACAGGACTTGCAGGTGTATACCTGGAACAACTGCGTACATTCGGCGATCCGTTAAGAGACCCGATGGAACGGACTTTATCTATTGCTTACTTTGCACTTATTGATATTCACCAATATGAGAAACAAATAAGCGATGATTACCACGCTGAATGGTTTCCGTTGAATAAAATACCAAACCTGGTATTCGATCATACAGAAATGGTAAGAATGGCCAAAGCGAAACTTCGTTACAAAGCGGCCCTCCATCCGTTATTGTTTGAATTACTGCCCAAAAAATTTACTCTCCCCCAATTACAAAGCCTTTATGAATCAGTGTATGATACGCAGTTTGACAAGCGAAATTTCAGCCGGAAAGTTTTATCAACAAAACTTCTGATAAAACAGGCTGACAAAGATAAAACCAGCTCAAAAAAAGGCGCTTATTACTACAAGCTAAACAGCAAAAACTATAAAGCGGATTTCCAGGCTTTTCTCAACATCATCCCTAACGCTCATCTTCTATGATTATCGGGAGTGCCGGTATGTTTAAAAAAGATTTTTTTTATTTGAAGAATTAAGTGTTAATTTGACACTAATTTTTTGCCAATATGAACAATTCATATATGCCAGCAGTTGCCAATAAGCCAGGGTTTGTTCCTTCTCAATTGGCATTCCTTAAACCTCGTCCTCCTCAAAAAAAAGAAGCTGCTGAAATAATTGCACATAATTGTAAACGGCTAATAAACAATTATGGTTATGCGCATCAACCCGGAAAGATTAAATTTTTAGAAGACCAAAAAAATATACATGTCAATGGAATTAATTGAATTAAAAGATATTGCTTCCCAGGTAAGACGGGATATAGTACGCATGGTACATTCCTGCCAATCGGGCCATCCTGGTGGCTCACTGGGATGCACGGATGTAGTGGTAGCCCTTTATTTCAACCTGATGAAGATAAACGAAGAAAGAGATAATGACTCTTTTTTAAAATTTTCCCGTGCAGGTCAAAATGAAGATTTGTTCTTTCTCTCCAATGGGCATATCTCTCCTTTGTTTTATTCTGTACTGGCACGCCGCGGATATTTTTCGGTAAATGAACTTTCTACATTCCGTAAAATCAATTCACGGTTGCAAGGGCATCCCGCTACACATGAGCATCTTCCGGGAATACGGGTAGCCTCCGGTTCACTGGGACAGGGGCTTTCAGTGGCTGCGGGAGCAGCTTATGCTAAGAAACTGAAAAATGATGATCACCGGGTCTATGTATTAATGGGAGATGGCGAACAACAGGAAGGTCAGGTATGGGAAGCCGCACAGTTTGCAGCACATCATGAATTAGACAATCTGATCGCCATCATTGATTGGAACGGTCAACAGATTGACGGCCCTACTGAAAAAGTAATGAGTAACCGTGATTTAAAAGCAAAATACGAGGCTTTTGGCTGGGACACTGTGGATCTTGCCAACGGTAATGATATGCAATTGACAATTGAAGCATTGAACGAAGCCATAAAAAAGACAGGCAATAACAAACCAGTTCTGATCCTGATGAAATCCGATATGGGATTTGGAGTAGACTATATGATGGGCACACATAAATGGCATGGAGCTGCACCTAATGATGAGCAGCTGGAAGTGGCCTTGCTTCAATTACCCGCAACATTCGGAGATTATTAAACTATAACTTTCACTTTTAGAATAAGTAATGAAAAAATATACATTTACTGAAAAGAAGGATACACGTTCTGGCTTCGGGGCCGGTATGGCAGAATTAGGAAAAACAAATCCAAATGTTGTTGCGTTATGCGCCGACCTTGTAGCTTCTTTAAAATTGGACGCTTTTATAAAAGATAATCCGCAACGGTTTATACAATGTGGTATAGCCGAAGCGAACATGATTGGTGTAGCAGCAGGTCTTGCTATTGGTGGCTATATTCCCTTTGCTACTACTTTTGCGAATTTTGGTTCCGGAAGAGTATATGATCAAATAAGACAAAGTGTTGCGTACTCCAATACCAATGTAAAAATTTGTGTATCGCATGCAGGTTTAACGTTAGGAGAAGATGGCGCAACTCACCAGATATTGGAAGACCTGGCCATGATGAGGGCCATGCCGGAAATGACTGTTATCAACCCCTGTGATTTTAACCAGACAAAAGCAGCTACTATTGCCATTGCCGATTATGATGGCCCGGTATATCTGCGTTTTGGAAGACCTGTGGTTCCCGTATTTTCTGATGCTGATCAAAAGTTTGAAATAGGAAAAGCCTGGATGGTAAATGAAGGAAAAGATGTAAGCATTTTTGCTACCGGTCACCTGGTATGGGAAGCTATACTGGCTGGAGAAATACTGGAAGAAGAAGGCATAGACGCGGAAATTATCAACCTTCACACCATTAAGCCGCTTGACGAAAAATCAATTTTACAATCTGTATCTAAAACAAGATGTGCGGTAACTGCGGAAGAACATCAGTTGAATGGAGGCCTGGGCGATGCAGTTTGCCAGGTACTTAGCAGAAATCTTCCCTCGCCTGTGGAGATGATTGGTGTAAACAATTCTTTTGGTGAAAGCGGAACGCCTCCACAATTGATGGAGAAATATGGATTGAATGCCAAGAACATTGTAAATGCAGTTAGAAAAGTGATGAGCAGAAAGTAAATTCTTTAATTGAGGGAGTACCTTAGATGCTGCAATTTTTGCTCAGTAGAATTGATGCAGTTGAAGAGTGCGACGCAACCGGATTTCATAGTAGCAATGCAGCCCGGTTCATAAAAAATATGCAGAATATATTATTCCGGCTACTATTAAAAAAAACTAGTAAAAAATACTTTTATGATTGCTTCTGATTCATATGTTATAGGAGTGGATTATGGTTCTGATTCTGTAAGAACCATCATTGCGGATGCTTCCAATGGTAATGAAATTGCCTCGTCGGTATTCTATTATCCCCGGTGGAAGGATCAATTGTATTGCAATGCAAACGAAAATCAATTCAGGCAACATCCTTTGGATTACATGGAAGGACTGGAAGATACTATTAAAAGATGCTTATTGCAGGCCGGCCCTTCTGTAGCGGCCAATATCAAAGCATTATCTGTGGATACAACAGGGTCTACACCCATAGCTGTTGATAAAACAGGAACGCCACTGTCCTTGTTGCCGGGATTTGAAAACAATCCCAATGCGATGTTTGTACTTTGGAAGGATCACACTGCAACAGATGAAGCAGCAGAGATAAATGCACATGCAGAAAAATTTGAAACCAACTATTTGCAATATGTTGGCGGCATATATTCTTCTGAATGGTTTTGGGCGAAGTTGCTGCATGTTTTGCGTGAAGATGAACAAGTGCGGGGTTCTATTTATTCATTTGTTGAGCATTGTGACTGGATCCCGTTTCTATTAACGGGTGGCAATGATGTGCACCAAATGAAAAGAGGCGTATGCTCAGCCGGACATAAAATATTATGGGCTAAAGAATGGGGTGGCCTTCCTCCTGATAATTTCTTTTCTTCTCTTGATCCTTTACTGAAAGGATTTACTTCAAAACTTTTTAAAGAAACTTATTCTGCTGATAAAGCAGTTGGTGTCATCAGCAAAGACTGGGCGACCCGTTTGGGTTTACCTGCTGATGTAATAATAGGTGTTGGAGCTTTTGATGCACACATGGGTGCTGTTGGTGGTCAGATTGAACCCTACCACTTAAGCAAAGTAATGGGAACATCTACCTGTGATATGCTGGTTGCTCCTGCTGATGAAGTGGGTGATAAACTTATCAAAGGTATTTGCGGGCAGGTTCCCGGTTCCATCATTCCGGGTATGCTTGGAATGGAAGCCGGCCAGTCAGCTTTTGGTGATTGCTATGCGTGGTTTAAAAAATTATTGACATGGCCATTGCAAAATATTCTTTCCAACTCATCCCTTGTAAATGCGGATACTGTCAGGAAGCTGATAGATGAAACTGCGGATAAAATTATTCCCGAATTAAGCAGGCAAGCCGCTCAGTTACCCCTTCATGAACATAATGAATTAGCCATTGACTGGTTTAACGGACGACGTACTCCCGATGCCAACCAGTTATTAACAGCTTCAATCACTGGATTAGATTTAGGCAGTGATGCAGTAAAAATTTTCAGATCGATTGTGGAAGCAACCTGTTTTGGCGCTAAAGCTATAGTAGAACGTTTTGTTGAGCAGGATGTTCCGGTTAAAGGATTGATTGGCTTAGGCGGGGTGGCTAAAAAATCACCTTTCATCATGCAGATGATGGCAGATGTGATCAACATGCCTATCCGCATTCACCGGTCAGAACAAACCTGTGCATTAGGTGCTGCTATGTTTGCTGCAACTGCCGCAGGTATTTATAATAAAGTGGAAGATGCAATGAATGCGATGGGACCGGGCTTTGATACAGAATATTATCCCAATCCTGAAAAGGTAGCGATTTATCAAAAACGCTACGAACAGTATAAGCAACTGGGAGCTTTTTTAGAACAACAAACAGGTAGTGAATCGTCAGTGGTGAATGGTGAGTTGGCAGTGGTAAGTGGTGAGTAGAGTTACTCCGGTTTTAATTCATTATTCACTTTTCACAAGTCATTACTCACAACTCAATATTTTAAATTAGAATTGCAAAATTTATGAGTCGTTATAGTCATATACAACAAGAAGCCTTTGAAGCAAATATGCAATTGCCAAAATTGGGGCTTGTGTTGTTCACGTTTGGTAATGTAAGCGCAGCGGACAGAAGTTTAGGCGTTTTTGCCATTAAGCCCAGCGGTGTGCCTTACGAGGAATTGTCGGCAGAAAAAATGGTAATTGTTGATTTTGATGGTAATACAGTAGAAGGCTCACTACGTCCTTCATCCGATACTAAAACACATGCCGTTTTGTACAAGCATTGGGAAAAGATTGGCGGCATTGTACATACTCATTCTACTTATGCAACTGCGTGGGCACAATCACAAAGAGATATTCCTATTTTTGGCACCACTCATGCTGACCATAATACTGTGGATATCCCTTGTGCACCACCCATGAGTGATGAAATGATCAAAGGCAATTATGAATATGAAACTGGATTCCAGATCATGAATTGTTTCAATCAAAAAGGTTTGAACTATGAGGAGGTGGAAATGATGCTGGTAGGAAATCATGCGCCATTTACCTGGGGTAAAACCGCTGCCAAAGCGGTTTACAACAGTGCCGTATTGGAACAGGTGGCGCAAATGGCTTTATTAACAGAACAGATCAATCTTAATGCGCCACGCCTGAAAGATGCATTGATAAAGAAACATTTTGAACGCAAACACGGCCCCGATTCTTACTACGGCCAATAAAATAAGAAATAAAACAGCTATATGAAAAAACAAATTCAATTATTATCCCCTATCTTTTTGCTTCTTTTCGCAGCATGTAACAACAATAATAACAACAGCAAGACTGAAGAAACAACAAAGGATACCATGAAATTCAGCATCAGTGAAAGTCCGTTTGGCAATTATGATAATGAAGCCATTACAAAATATACACTTACCAATCCCTCGGGAATGCAGGTAGGTATTATCAACTACGGCGGCGCCGTTACAGATATTATAACACCTGATAAAGACGGTAACAAAGGAAATGTAGTATTGAGCTTTGATTCATTAAGCGGGTATTTGCAAAAAGGCAATCCCTATTTTGGTGCTTTGATCGGCCGCTATGGTAATCGTATTGCTAATGGAAAATTTACCCTGGATGGTAAACAATATACATTGGCGGGCAATAATAACGGCAATTCATTGCATGGCGGTAATAAGGGATATGATAAAGTAGTTTGGAAAGCAGAAAAGCTTGCCGGAGACAGCAGCTTGCAATTAACTTATGACAGTAAAGATGGTGAAGAAGGTTATCCCGGCAACCTTTCTATCAAAGTCATTTATACACTCACTGCGGATAACGAATTAAAGATTGATTATACGGCCACTACTGATAAAGCTACTCCTGTCAATCTTACCAATCATGCTTATTACAATCTATCAGCCGGTAAAGATTCTACCATATTAGATCACCAGTTAATGATCAATGCAGACAAGTTTACGGAAGTAAATGATAATTTAATTCCAACAGGCAAGCTACCCGAAGTAAAAGGAGGCCCGATGGATTTTAATACAGAGAAAATTATCGGCAAAGACATTGCGCAGGTAAAAGGCGGATATGACCACAACTGGGTACTGAACAAAAAAGGAACTGAATTAGAAAAAGTCGCGACTCTTTATCATGCAGCCAGTGGCCGGTTAATGGAAGTATATACAACTGAGCCGGGCCTTCAATTTTATTCTGGTAATTTTTTAGATGGGACATTGACCAATACCCGTGGTGGTGCCAAATATGTAAAACATGCAGCGCTTTGCCTGGAAACACAGCATTATCCTGATAGTCCCAATCAACCCGAATTTCCCAATACTATCCTGAAACCCGGAGAAACATATAAGCAAACGACGATATATAAATTTCTCACCAGGTAATTTGATAAAAAT
>CAMLEX010000030.1 GCA_946479055.1 uncultured Bacteroidota bacterium
TTTACATTTCGTGAATAGCAGAATTTGACGGGTCTGTATAATCGATCCTCTATGTCCGCAGAAACAATAAACACCATAAAAAAAAGGCTCTGATTTTTTCAGAACCTTGGTGGAGATTACCGGAGTCGAACCAGTGACCTTCCCGAATGCCTTCGGGACGCTCTAGCCAGCTGAATTAATCAACCATTCAACATACTTTCTACTCTTCTTCCTTTTGATTTCAAACTCTCTTTTAACCGCTTCACTTTTGCTTTGGAATCCCTCTGTATAAACGATTCTCCAATCATTTGCTTTTTTGGTCGCTTTACTTCCGGAATTAATATGTCTGCACAACCTATCCTCTATGTCAGCAGTATGACCAATGTAATATTGACCCAATACATCAGAATAAAGAATATAGACAGTAAACAACATAAAAAAGGCTCTGATTTTTTTTCAGAACCTTAGTGGAGATTACCGGAGTCGAACCGGTGACCTTTTGCATGCCATGCAAACGCTCTAGCCAGCTGAGCTAAACCCCCTTATTATTTTAAAACGTTTGCTGAATTACTCTACCGGTGACCTTCCCGCAATTCCTGCGGGACGCTCAAGCCAGCTGAGCTAAACCTCCTTATTATTTTTTTTAACCGTTTGCTGATTCCCTCTACCGGTGATCTTCCCGCCATCCTGCGGAACGCTCTAGCCAGCTGAGCTAAACCCCCAATTGGGCAGCAAAAATAAGGGATTTGAATTATTTAAATCGAGAGAAAGTCAATCTTCTTCTTCGTCAGTAAGATGTTCTTTTTCTTCTTCAGAAAGATGCTCCTTCCCATTGGGATTTTTTTTACCAAACCAGGAAGATAGTTTGCTGATGATCTTGTCTTTATTATCAGCGATTATATGCGAAGAAAAATTTTTCATAAAAAACGGCACGGCCAGTTTAGTGAAAAAGCCGGCTTTGGAAAGAAGCATTCTTTTAACAACGAGATCTATAATTGTATCGGCTGCTGTGGTAAGTATCCAGCTCCTGTTATCTTTTGTGGCAAATTTACCCACCATAGAAATGGCCGATCTAACAGGCGCCAGCTCCTGTTTCAATTGGTTGATATCCTGCCGCACCAATTCCTTTTGGGCACTAAGCAACAATTTCAATCTTGCTTTTTCTTCCAAAAGATCTTCGTATGTACGAATAGGCTTAGTCATATAATTTGCGTATGATACGATTCCGGATCAGGGGGAATATGGTTTTCCGTTTCAAAAGGCTAACGATTAACATCAGGATCAAAAAAAATAATGCGGCTAATAAAAAACCTCCTACCCTGCTATTAATAATATTGCCCAGCCACCACGCAAGGGCGCATCCTGCAAATAATAAAACGAAGAAACCCAGCGAACACAGCATGATCATTACAACAGCGCCTGAAACAATATTCGTGGCTTTTTGTGTAACATTGAGAACCGTCAACCTGTAGAAAGTATCGGCCAATTCTTCTACATGATCTGCCAGGTCAATCGTTTTTTCTTTGAGATCCTCCATTGTAGTGTAGTAATATGATATGAAATAAGCCATACCAATGCTTATTATCAACCGGGATGATTAGTATAGCAAAGTGAAGTTCGGTGATGTCTTATTAAAACAAATTGGCATCAAAATTCCAATCGGGCCAAAAACAATGAAAGTAAACAAATGAAAAAACCGGAGCAGAATCGTAAAATCCTGCTCCGGTATGATGCTAACTAAAGCTTTCTTTAATTTTATTTACTTTTTCTTCTGCAGTGGATTTTGCGTAGCGGGCTTTATCTTTTGCTTCCTGGGCTCCTTCTTCTGCAGCATGTTTACCCCTTTCCCAAAGGTGACTCAGACTATCCGCCCATTCGCCTGCAGTTTTTTTAATACGTTTACGGGTTTCATCTCCTTTGTCTGGCGCTACTAGCATACCAATAACCACACCGGCTGCGGCTGCACCCAGAATACCGAGTATAACTTTACTTTTTGTGTCCATAGCTAATAATTTTAAGAGTTAAGGAATAAAATATTCTTTAAGAACATAAAAAACCGTACCAGAATAGAAAACTTATTTTTTTCATCCGCTTAGTTTAAAATCCATACCCGCATGTATTATATAATCTGATATACAGGCTATAAGACCAAAAAATAAAGCCCTTGTAAGTTCACAAGGGCTTTATTTAATATATATGATGGGGTTTAATCTCCCCATATACTATCTTCTCCTTTCAACCATTTCTTGACAAGATCGGTTGTAACCGACTTGGGTCTTTCCAATGCAAAGCCCAAAGCCCTGTCCCAGCAAAGGCTGGCAAGTACACCTAAAGCACGGCTTACACCAAACAAAACCGTATAGTATTCGTACTCCTTCATTCCAAAATGTACCAGTAATGAACCGCTATGTGCATCTACATTAGGCCATGGATTTTTTATTTTACCCATGGATTGCAGAATGGGTGGCACTACTTCATAGATATTCCAAACGGTATTTACTAATTTATCATCAGGCATATGCTTTTTGCCAAATTCCATCTGGGCAGTAAACCTGGGATCGGTTTTGCGCAAAACAGCATGCCCATAACCTGGTACTACTTTTCCTTCACTAAGAGTTTTCTTTACGTATTCAGCTATCTGTTCTTTGGTGGGCTCTTCGGTTTTAAGTTCTTCCTGCATTTCAAATATCCATTTGATCACTTCCTGGTTGGCTAATCCATGCAATGGACCTGCCAAACCATTCATCCCCGCAGCAAAACTCAGATACGGATCGCTTAGAGCAGAACCTACCAGGTGAGTAGTATGTGCCGAAACATTTCCGCCTTCATGGTCAGCATGGATGGTCATATACAGACGCATCAATGCCATAAATGTATTGTTATCATATCCTAGCATATGGGCAAAATTTCCAGCCCAGTCCAATAGGCCATTGGGCTGAATATGATCCCCGTTTTTATATTTTCGGCGGTAAATATAAGCGGCTACCCTGGGCAATCTTGCTATCAGATCCATCGAATCGTCAAAGACGGCTTCCCAATAATCTTTTTTATTAAGTCCGGCAGCATATTTTTTTGAAAACTGGCTTTCTGTCTGCAAGGCCATAACACCTACTACAAACTGCGTCATCGGATGAGCAGTTACTGGTAGTGCTTCAATAGTGTCAAACACATGGTTAGGTACATGGCTACGGCGTTGTAATACAGAAGTAACATGCTGCACATCTTCTTCGGTAGGCAGTTCGCCAATAAGCATTAAATAAAACAATCCTTCCGGCAAGGGCTCGGAGCCACCGGGAACCCTGGGTAATTTTTCCCTTAATTCCGGAATACTATAGCCGCGAAAACGGATACCTTCCTGTGCATCCAATAACGATGTTTCAGACACCAACCCCGTCATGCCACGCATGCCCTGATATATTTGCGATAACTGTACTTCGCCAATCACTTTACTCCCGTGCTCCTTCAATAAATCTTTGATCTCTCCCCCCAGTTGATCGGCTTTTGTTTTAAACCTTTCTTTTAATATTCCCATGAAGACTCTTTTAAAAAATTCTTAATACGTTGGTAAGGGGCTAAAGGTAATCAATGCCGTTTGGCGGAACAAAAAATTGATCGACAATGTTCTGATATTGTATGCCTGTGGCCAGCTACCAGAGACTGGATTTTAGATACCAGCACTTTAAAAATGAAAAGCTATTACTGTGTAACCAGCATCCGGCAACCCGTAGTTGGTATCCGGGATCTATTTTGGTGCTTTCTTATACATCCAGAATGCCACAATAGAAAAAATAATATTAGGCACCCATGCCGCCAGCAACGGCGGAAAATTACTCTTGGTAGCGAACACGGTAGAAAACCGGTCAGACATGATAAAAATAGCAGCTGTAATAATACCGATTGCCAGGTGTTTGCCGCTGCCACCGCGGGTTTTGCGACTGGCCAATACGACGCCGATAATAGTAAGCAATAATACAGCAAACGGCGTAGCAGTACGCCGGTAACGTTCTACTTTTAACGCACTTAATCCTTCCGTGCCTCTTGCTTCTTCCTGCTCAATAAAAGCGGCTAACTCCGGCGTCGTTAATCTATCTTTTAAGTATTCGTCCCGCCGCAATTCTTCGGGCTTCAGGCTTATATTTAATAGTAAGGTGTCAAACTTATTACTTGTTTCACTCATGCTATCTACCCTTCGCTCCAGCACATTCAGTAGTCTCCATTTCTTTTTTTTGGCATCCCATTGAATAGAATTAGCCCGCAGATTATACACCACCTTATTATTTCTTACCCGATCCAGGAAAAAGGAAGTTCCGGATTTGGAAGCGGTATCATAATTTTTAATGCCCAGGTATGTAATAGAATCAATGCGCCGATAAAAACAATCACGACAGTTGCTCAACTGAATATTTTTACTGGGATCATTTTTATCAAAATATTGCGTCTTAAAAGTCCCTTGTATACCGTTGGCTTTTGGTATAAGATAGCGGTTGCCAAACCACAGTACAAGCCCAAGGAATAGTCCCCCCACCAGGTAGGGTCGTAACATCCTGTTGTAACTGGTGCCGCTTGCCAGTATAGCGATGATCTCCGAACGGGAAGCCATCCGGCTGGTAAAAAAAATAACGGAAATAAAAACAAATAAAGGAAAAAGCAAACCCCATATAAAAGGTACAAACCCGAAATAATATTGTGTAATGATATCGTAAGTACTAAGCCCTGTTTTTACAAAATCATCCGCTTTTTCACTGGTATCAACGGCTACAGCTACCACCATGAACAGTAACATGCAGAATACAAAAGTAACCAGGAAGTTTTTCAGTATGTACCAGTCTATTTTTCCCATTCGCTTGCAAAGGAAAAGAATTATTGGGGAATGAAATGTGAAAGATTGAGAAAATCAACTCTCTATATTTTACGAATGACATACCTGCCCGCAAACCTTCTACAGCTGCTCACATCTAATCTGTTACCTTTGTGATCTACTCATTTAATACTCCATACATGATAAAAATAGGTGAATACAATGTGCTGAAAGTGATCAAGCAAAAGCCGATGGGAGTCTTTCTTGATGATGGAAAGGATGGAATTTTATTACCCAAGCGTTTTGTACCTCCCGGTACTAAAACGGGTGATGAACTAAAAGTTTTTTTATACCATGATGGGGAGGATAGGGTAATTGCCACAACGCTGCAACCTAAAGGAATATTAGGCGATATTGTAAAATTAAAAGTAGTAAGCACTACCGGTCATGGCGCTTTTTTAGATTGGGGATTGATGAAAGATCTGTTTGTACCGAAATCCCAGCAAATAAGTTTTATGCGGCCTCTGGGAGAATACCTGGTAAAAATCTACATGGACGAACAGACCGGCCGGTTGGCGGCTACCGAAAGGATCGATCAGTTTTTATCCAATGAAAACCTGACAGTAAAAGAAAAAGATGTGGTAGACCTGCTGGTTTATCGCCGTAGCGACCTGGGCTATGTAGTAATCATTAATAATAAACATACAGGATTGCTTCATTTTAGTGAGGTATTCAGGGATGTTGAAATCGGGGATCGTTTCATCGGTTTTATCAAAACCATATTGCCGGAAAATAAAATAGACGTTGTTGCCGGAAAACCGGGCTATAACCGGGTGGAAGATGAAAGCGAAAAAGTTTTGCGATTGCTAAAAGAGAATGATGGCTATCTGCCTTATCATGATAAATCAACTCCTGAAGAAATTTATTCTTTCTTTGGCATGAGTAAAAAAACATTTAAGATGACTACCGGCGCTTTGTATAAGCAACGGAAAATAGAATTCACTCAAACAGGTATAAAATTGCTGGAGGGATAAATTCTATTTCTGCTTATTTATCACATTATTCTTCACAGGCCAATAACAGTTGACACAGCCTTGCTAAGTACATCTATCGCGGCATTAGCAGCTCTTTGCGCCATTGCTTTTGTAATGATAGATACCGCATGCAATTCAGATTCCAGTATTTTTTTTTCATCTTCCAGTCTTTTGAGAAAAAACTTCTGACTTATTTCATTATTTAATCGCAAGCTCGCCAGTAATTCGAGCCTGTCCTTTCTTGTTTGCAAGAAAGTTCCCGCCGTTTCTTTTACAAGTTGCCAATCATCTTTTACTGTCGTCTTCACAGCTCCTACCATTTCAGCAACTACTTCGTTAATATCAAATGCCATAAAAAATTTATTTTTCGTTTTTGAAAATGAATTTACCTGTCTAACGTTTTGTGGGTTTCAATGCTATTTCCGCTAAGTAAAGTGGCTTCCAGAAACCTGCTAAAGTGGACTGGTAGGCCATAGCTTCCCCATTTGATAGTGTTGAATTGTCCCTATGATATTTTTTCGCTTCATCAAAAGCAACTTTGAGGTTTTTATTAATCACAAGAAAATCGGCATTATTAGGCCTCGCTTCATTTTTTAGTTTTATAGAATTTATCTCCGACTCTATTTCATTATACCTGTCCTTGAAGGTTTCGTATAATCGATTGGCTAAAGGAACATCAAGCATATCAATATAAAGTTTATCGGTCGCTTTTGCGGCTTTGGCTATTTGTTCTTCCAGTTGTGCATTATATTCCGGAACCCAGGTTACCCTGCATGCCAGCAGTGAACAGGTTAGCAGCAAAATGCACGAAAACCTTCGAAGAAAAATAAGTGCAGTCATAAATTTAATTTTATAGTGATTAATGAAATCAATGCCCCTGTTACACACTATGGATCATCCATGATTTATCAGCCCACATTTTTCCTGGAAAATGTTTTGATACTTTATCTTTTATGCAAAAATCTTCCATCTCTTCATTGCTCTTGACCCATAGAGATTTGGTGACTGAGGATATTGCTGAGATGGCAACACTTTCCGGATAGCTTTATACCAATCCTGGTAAGTTGCAGTTGGTTTTAAATGCTTAAGGGTTTCCAGTGCTACAAAAGTGAAGGCGCCATTAGGCCGGTTCTGAAACCAGGCATCATAACTATATTCCACGTCCTGGCTGCCAGACATCAATAAACTGCCATACCTGCCGGGCCGTGATGATCTGCGAAACATTCGGGTAGTACCCAGTTTACTCAGATCTCTTTTAGAAAGAAAATTGGCAGGAGGAAGAAATTTTACCTTTCGTACAGGCGCATTTTTCCCGGACACCGTGGGTGGAGTAGTAATTTCAGAAAAACGGGTAACAGTTCCCGAATGGCAGGAATCTGAAAACAAAACCAGCTTTACACCATTTTTTTTGGAAGTAAAAAGATCATTCAATTCGTCATCGGTTATTGGGCCTTTTGTATAGAGATCATAAGGGCATAAGCATTCATCAGTGCCATCTGATTCCTCCCCGTCTTTATCGGGAATATAAGTTCCATGCCCGGAGTATTGAAAAATAACAGAGTCTCCTTTTACAGCTTGTTCAACTAATGCTTTCATCGCATCCAGAATGTTTTTCCGGGTAGCTTCTTTGTCCAGCAATTTTGTGACAGTAAATCCCTTTTGGGTAAGAATTTTTGACCAATCGTTCGCATCATTAACGCAGCCCGAAAGATCACTACCTGTGCCCGGATAATCATTGATCCCGATACATAATGCAAGTTTTTTTTCCATAATTGTTAAGTTTTGCCATTTAAGAAAATTAATATCCGATACTCACCAATAGGCGCAGTTGATGACTGGCTATCGGTTTGATAATTGTTTTAAACTTCTTAAATCTTAAATACACGGGGGTACTAATGCAGGCGCTTAACTTAACAGTAACGAAGTACGGATAATGAAGATATACTCAGCAAAAGTATTTTATCTGCTCCATTAAACTAATATCTGTGGTACTAATTTTTATCAGAGACACGTCCCAGGCAGAACAACTTTACATGAAAACTCTTTAAACTGTCCGAAAAGAATGGTGGCTAAATCTGAATAGCAAGGCTCCTATTTTCACTTTTTAAAAACCCTGCCGCTGCTTAAAAAACAGTCGGCAGGTATATGTGTCCGGATAGGGCCATTGGGAATAAGGTTTAATGGTCAATGGTAGGTGATAGACCCTCGATGCAAAGGTTGGAAAGAACTATACGCCAGACAAGCGTTTATAAACCCAATTTTACCCCCGTTTTTTAACGGTACTCCACCCCGTTTTTAAACCCAATTTTGTTTTAAAGCATTGCAAATAGAATACGCTGCAATATCTTACCGGCACAAATCACCAAATCTTTAATTTATGCAAGGACCCATCCCCGTTAGCACAGCTAACATTATGATCGAAGACTATATCCGATCCACAGAATCCGGAATAGAAGATCTATCTAAAAAAACCTGGAGTGTTTCTTTTACAGGAAAAGAACTAATGGATTGGCTAGTTGAAAAAATGCCATTCGCAGATGAACTAAGAATATGTTTTGGTAAGTATCCCAAGGACGAGCCCTATGCCGGCCGGGTTACCGTAATATTATGGCCCTATAAAGATGGCAAGCCGGCCACTCAACCTATTTCCGAAGGTAAAGACGGAGACTCTCATCCCATTCCTCCATATAATCAAGGGCAATTAAATCCTTGATGCAGATGATACTTAACATAGTTTATTTAGTCTGCCTGCTTGCCAGCACTATAGTGGCGTTTTTATCTCGCAAAAACCTGGAAAGCAGGCAGCTTTCCTTTTTTATTCCCTTTCTTTTTTTGGTGTTTATCCAGGAAATAACGTTGTTCTTTTACAACCTGAACCCTCCTATCCGTTCAACGGGCATTGTTTATAATATTTATACACCCCTTAGCACATTGTTTTTTTCATTTTTTTATTCCCGTATCCCTTTTAATGTTTCGGTTCGCCCCCTGATCCGGATACTGACTATTATCTTCCTGGCTGCAACGCTGTTTACGTATTGTTTCATCCAGCCTGTTTATATCTATAACAATTATATTTCTTTAGCAGGTGGCTTTCTGATTACATTGTGCGGGATATTATTCTTATTTAACTACTTTAAACTTGACAACCACAAAGAAGAAATAAAATGGCTGCCTGTAGTCTGGATCACCATCGGAATAGTTACTTTTTACCCGGTAGTAAATATTTCTTTTGCGTTGTATAAATATTTGCTTGCTTACCAGGCTACCATTTTTGGAATGAAATTATACCACCTGGTACCGCAGTTAATGAGTATTTTCATGTACGGCTGTTTTATCAGGGCATTTTATTTATGCAAAAAGAAAGATTAGACTTAATTATCTCCGTTATAGCAGCCAGTCTTTTTGTCTTGTTGCTTGTAATTTCTGTTCTCTTTCTTTTCCGGATCTACCTGAAAAGAAAAAATAAATTGTTGCTGGAAAAAGAAAGAATGAGCATGGAGTTTGAACAAACTTTGCTGAAATCACAACTGGAGATTCAGGAGTATACATTCAATCATATCAGCCGTGAGATACATGATAATATCGGGCAGGTATTAAGCTTGGTACGCATCAATCTTAATACGCTGGAAGCTCCCCGCGATTTGGAAAAATTGGAGTTAATGGATGAATTGATGGGTAAAGCCATTACAGACCTGCGCAGTCTGAGTCATTCATTGGATGCTGATCATATCAGGAATAACGGCTGGATGGCCCCTGTTACTAAATTGCTGACCGACTTACAAAAAACAGGAAAATATAAAACCTTTATTGAACAGGATGAAAACCTGCCAGCCCTTGGAAATGACAAACCGATCATTCTTTTCAGGATGATACAGGAAGTGATCAATAATATTATCCGCCATGCAACAGCGGATACAATACATTTGGACGCAAAAAAGGAAAATGACAAATTAGTAATAAAGATCGAAGACAACGGGAAAGGGTTTGACACCGGTGTAAATTCAGGAGGTGTGGGCCTGCAAAATTTAAAGAACCGTTCAAAAATGATCAATGCAGATTTATTGATTAAAAGTGAACAAGGAAAAGGTACTATTGTTATCGTTTCCATAAAGACGGATAGTTATGAATAATATTATCACCCGTATTGCGCTTGTTGACGATCATGTTTTACTTCGCAACGGGCTTGCCTCATTAATACAATCGTTTGAAGGCTATGCCGTCTTGTTCCAGGCGGATAATGGAAAAGAATTTATTCAGCAATTAAAAACCCACCCCCTCCCCGACATTATTCTGTTTGACATTACAATGCCGGAAATGAATGGCTTTGAAACGGCAGCCTGGATAAAACAAAACGCACCCTCTATAAAAATACTTGTATTAAGCATGATGGATAATGACGAAGTTGTTATCAGTATGTTGAAAGCAGGGGCAAGGGGCTATATACTGAAAGACAATAAACCAGCGGTTTTTAAACAAGCATTGGATAATATCCGTGATACAGGTTTTTTTATGAATGACCTGGTGAGCAATAAAATGCTGAGCTATGTAAAGGATGAGGAAAGTAAGGGAAAAGGAATGTCAGCCATTGCTTTATTAACAGAAAAAGAACTTGCCTTTCTGAAATACGCCTGCAGCGAAATGACTTATAAAGATATAGCTATTGCAATGCAGGCAAGCCCCAGAACTGTAGACGGCTACCGTGATGAACTTTTTAAAAAACTCAATTTACAATCCCGAGTAGGACTGGTGATGTTTGCTATTAAAAATGGACTGTATAAGTTATAGCTTTGTTTTAAGCACTTGTATCATTTCTGTTTTCCAGCTGGGGAAATCTCCATTCTCAATATGTAATCTTGCTTCCTTCATCAGCCACAAATAAAAAGCAAGGTTATGGATGCTGGCAATGGTTAATCCCAAAAATTCTTTTGCTTTCATCAGGTGGCGGAGATAAGCTTTGCTGTAATAGTTACTGACTTCGCAATCTAATCCATCATCAATTGGCGAAAAATCAAACTCCCATTTTTTGTTGTCAATATTGAGAACACCTTTGGTTGTAAATAACATCGCATTGCGTCCATTCCTGGTTGGCATTACACAGTCAAACATATCAATGCCCATGCCTATGCACTCCAGCATATTCCAGGGAGTACCTACTCCCATCAGGTAGCGGGGCTTATCTTTTGGCAGATAATCACAACACCAGTCGCAGATCTCATACATCACGGGTTCAGGCTCACCTACACTTAATCCGCCAATAGCATTGCCTGTTGCATTTTTTGCTGACACGAATTCACAGGAGCTTTTGCGAAGCTCTTTGAAAGTGCCACCCTGTACAATAGGAAAAAGGTTTTGCGTATATCCGTATTTATCCTCTGTATTATAAAATCGGTTCCAGCAACGATCCAGCCAGCGATGAGTGAGTTCCATGGACGTTCTGGCATAGACATAGTCACTACCACCGGGCGGACATTCATCAAAAGCCATGATGATATCACCACCGATGATCCTTTGGATATCCATCACATATTCAGGAGTGAACAAATGCTTCGACCCATCAATATGCGATTGAAAAGTAACCCCATCTTCTTTTATTATCCGGGTGCCTGCCAATGAGAAAACCTGGTAGCCGCCGCTATCCGTCAATATTGGCTTTTGCCACCCGTTGAACTTATGCAACCCACCCGCTTTTTCAAGTACTTCAAGACCAGGCCTTAAATATAGATGATAGGTATTCCCCAGGATGATCTCTGCTTTTACATCATTCACTAATTGCTGTTGGGTAACGGCTTTTACACTGCCTACCGTTCCCACCGGCATAAAAATAGGTGTCAATATTTCGCCGTGATCCGTACTGATCTTTCCTATCCTTGCCTTTGAACGCTGATCTGTCTTTTCCAAGTGAAATTGCAGTGCTGCCATATGAGGCGCAAGATAAACACAGAACAACAATGGACAATAGGCAACGGACAATTGGCAAAGTACCTTACGATTAGGAATTCCCTATTGCTTATTGCTTATTGTCTATTGCCTGTTGCTTACTACCTTCGCCGCTATGCCAACCATCAACTGGGGAGAGATCGTTTTCTATTTCTTTGCCACTGCTACTGCCATACAGGTGTTTTATTATACCTGGTTTTTCAGCCGTATTGCTTTTTACAAACCGAAACAAAAAGATCAATCCCAACAACACCCTGTATCAGTGATTATTTGCAGCAGGGATGAAGATGAGAACCTGGCCCGCAACCTGCCCGGTATCTTAGTACAGCAATACCCTAGTACTTATGAAGTGATTACGGTTAATGATAATTCGGTAGATGATTCTAAATATATTTTGCAGGAATTGAAAAGAACTTTCAAATCATTGAATGTAGTGGAACTGACACATGAGGCTAAGCTTATTTCCGGAAAAAAATATCCTTTATCCATTGGCATCCGTGAAGCCAAACATGAAGTGTTGTTATTGACCGACGCCGATTGTGTACCTGCCAGTGAACACTGGATTCAAAAAATGCAGGATGGCTATACTGAAAATACAGAGATCGTATTAGGATATGGAGCTTATCATAAAACTTCGGGGGTGTTGAATAAGCTTATTCGTTTTGAAACCTTTCATACAGCCTTACAATACCTTTCTTATGCATTGGCTGGTGCTCCATACATGGGCGTGGGCAGAAATCTATCGTATAAAAAAGATATTTTTCTTCGTAATAAAGGTTTTTCATCTATCAATCATATACCCAGTGGTGATGACGATCTTTTTATAAATAAGGTCGCCACAAAAAGAAATACAGCTGTTGTTATTGATCCGGAGGCAACCACCCGATCCATTCCTAAAACAACATGGAGTAGCTGGCTAAAACAAAAATCACGACATTACACAACAGCTAAATATTATAAGCCAAAACATAAATTTTTGCTCGGTTTATATTTCATTACCCAATTTATTTTTTATCCATTGTTTATAGCTTCCGCTATTTTCTTTGACTGGCGAGTTTCAGTCGGTTTATTTGGCATAAGGTTTTTATTACAAGGATATATTTTTTACAAGTCCATGAAAAAAATGGATGAAAAGGATCTTTGGCCCTGGTTCTTTTTTCTTGATCTGTGGATGTTTCTTTATTATATCATCTTTGCACCAGCGTTATGGAAAAAACCGGCGAAGAATTGGAATTAAGGCCCCTCTGACTCTCCTAAAAGGAGAATCTATCCGCACAAACCTGAAAGTTGAAGTTTAACTTCGTATGCAAATATTTCTAATCCACGCTAAATGAAAATAATTCTTAAATACTTTTCTGACTTTACACCTCAGCAACTCAAACAGTTTGAAGCTTTGAGTGATTTATATAAAGAATGGAATGAAAAGATCAATGTCATTTCCAGGAAGGATATTGACAGTCTTTATGAAAGACATGTATTACATTCTTTAAGCATTGCTGCTTCATTTGATTTTCAGCCTGGTTCTGAAATAATTGACCTTGGAACTGGTGGTGGTTTTCCGGGTATCCCGTTGGCTATTTTTTTTCCTGAAGTGAAATTTCACCTTGTTGATAGTATTGCAAAAAAATTAAAAATAGTAGATACAGTTGCAGAAAATATTGGTCTTACAAATGTAACTACACAACATAGCCGGATAGAAGATATTAAAAACAGGAAATTTGATTTTGTTGTTTCCCGTGCTGTAGCACCTTTAAAAGATCTGTGGAGATGGAGCAAACCCTTGTTGAAGACAGGTACGAAATACGAAGTACTAAGTCCGGAAAATTCTGCCCCCACTCAGGACACACCACTCACGATTCACAAAGCCGGACTCATCTGCTTAAAAGGCGGAGACCTTGCAGTAGAAATACAGGAAAGTAATACACGTCCCCGCTTGATGGAGATCAAGGAATTTTTTGAGGAAGAGTTTTTTAAGGATAAATTCATCCTTTATGTACCCCGCTAACCTAAAACTACCACTTTGTGGTATTGCTTAATCAGGTTCGAAAACTCAATTTTGTCTTATGAAGGATATTTCTGTTTGTATAGTCGATGATAACAGGGATCTGCGTAATGCGCTGGAGGAGATCATCGACATGTCGGAAGGATTTAAATGTATTGCAACCATTGGCACAGCCCAGGAAGCCATTTCCCAAATACCTTTTTTAAAGCCTGACGTAGTATTAATGGATATCAATCTTGGTAGCGATGAAACCGGTATTGATTGTGTAAAGGCATTAAAAGAAAAAGTTCCAGCTACTAATTTCATGATGTGTACGGTATATGAAGAAAATGAAAAAATATTTCAGGCATTGACGGCAGGAGCCAGTGGTTATATCTTAAAGAAAACAGCACCTACCCAAATGCTGGAAGCTATACGGGAACTCTACCTGGGTGGCGCCCCTATGAGTAGCCAGATTGCCCGCAAAGTAGTCGCAGCTTTTCAAAATAAGCCAAATGGCAATGAAGGAACTGAAAGCCTGGAGGTTTTATCGAACAGGGAAAAAGAGATATTGGAACAATTGTCAAAGGGCCTGATGTACAAAGAAATTGCAGTTGAGCTATTCATAAGCCCGGAAACCGTCAGGAAACATGTATATCACATATACGAAAAATTACATGTAACTAACCGGATTGAGGCTGTTAACCGGTTTTTT
>CAMLEX010000031.1 GCA_946479055.1 uncultured Bacteroidota bacterium
CCGCGGTAAAAGAACCCAGGCGTTGAGGTAAAAAATAAAAATATAGGTAGCAAAAAAAAGCCAGGTATAAGGCGAAGCCAGTATTGACAAAAAATCATTGCTGACTGACTGACTGCTAACAAAAAAAACAGGCAAGCTTAGAAATAGTATCCAGGCAGCAATATGTGTAATAATAATAGATGTCCTGACGGGGATCATAAGCAAAAGAATTGATTTGAAATTAATAAATATCTATTGTACCGACGGTTACCGTATTTGTATGGATGAATAAGCGGGTGGTGAGTGCAGAATAACCCGCAGTTCCTCCCACACACCACTGACAACTCGCAACTCACTTTAAAAACTCCGCATAAAAGAAACATTTCTCTCCCTACATTTGCAGCGATTTGGTTTCTCCGCCTCAGGCGAAGAATTAAAAGGGAATCCCGTTAAAATCGGGAGCTATCCCCGTAGCTGTAAAAAGCCCCCATCCCCTACAGGGGTTTGGGAAATAGTTCAAACTTTTTGGCCACTTTTTATAAAATGGGAAGGCTATTGAACTACGCTTTAAGCCAGAAGACCTGCCAGATCATGTAACAATCATTCAATGCTTTCGGGTGAAAAGCCGGGAATGTAATCGCTAAAGAGCTTTTATATTTCTACGCCGTTGCTGGCAAATCCTGAGCTTATCGAAGGGACCAGCAACATATTTCTCGGAAGCAGTCACACAAAAACTTTTTAAACAAATGAAAAGGATTTTTTTTGTAGTGGCTGCGATCATAATCGGCAGTCAGCTACAGGGGCAAGACACAACCAGCAAATCTCTTGATGAAGTGGTCATTACAGCTACCAAATCACCTGTCAAGCAATCTCAAACCGGCAAAGTAATTTCTGTCATTGACCAACTAACGTTGCAGCGCAATGCGGGAAAAACATTGACGGAAATACTCAACTCTCAAGCAGGTATTTTTATTAATGGCGCCAACAACAGCCTTGGCTCTAACCAGGACTTTTATTTCCGCGGATCTGGTTCGGGCAATGTATTAATATTAATAGATGGCATACCTGTCAGCGATCCCTCACAAATTAACAATAGTTTCGATCTGAACAGTGTCAGTCCGGCCATGGTTGAAAAAATAGAAATTTTAAAAGGCGCCCAAAGCACTCTCTGGGGCAGTGATGCAGTAGCGGGTGTGGTAAACATCGTTACGAAAAAGACCGCCACTAAAAAAATAAGCCCCAATGTATTGCTGAGTTATGGCAGCTATAATACCTTTCGGGGCAATGCAGGTATTAATGGCAGTTTAGATAAGTTTAATTATAATCTTACCTATAGCCACACCAATAGTAAAGGCTTCTCGTCAGCCTACGACAGTACAGGTAATAAAAATTTTGATAAGGACGGTTTTACCCAAAATAATTTCCAGGCAAACCTTGCTTACCAGTTCACACCTAAGATTTCATTAAAAGGATTAGCAAGTTTAGGTAAATACGAGGCAGATATTGATAATGGCGCTTTCACCGATGACAGGGATTACACGATTGAAAACAAAAACAATCTTTACAGTTTTGACCTGGGCTATACATCGAAAAAAATCAACCTGCATTTCGTACAATCTTTTCAAAAAACTAAAAGATACATGAACGATGACAGCAGCCATGTTGGTGGCCCTTACACAAAATTTGCAAAAGCGCATTACTATGGCAACTCAACGGTGTCTGAACTTTTTGCCAATTTTAAATTTTCGAAATACGTTTCACTGGTGGCCGGCTCACAGTTTGCTTTTCAAAACACGGATCAAAGCTGGTATAGCCTTGGCCTGCCAAGCCCCTGGGACCCTAACCCGCTGCCCTACCAAACAGCATTAGGCGATTCTGCCAAAACAACCAATACTTCTTTCTATGCTTCGCTGCTGCTGACAGATTTGAAAGGTTTTAATACCGAACTTGGTTTTCGCTACAATCATCATAGTATTTATGGCAACAACGTTACCTATACTTTTAACCCTTCGTACAACATTGACGAAAACACCAAAGTGTTTGTAAATATTTCGTCCGGCTTTAAGACGCCATCGCTGTACCAGCTATACAGCGAATACGGAAACAAAAACCTGGAACCGGAAAAAAGCAACAGCTATGAAATGGGCGTTCAGGCATACAGTAATAACAAAAGAAACTCGTTTCGAGCCGTGACATTTAAAAGAGATATAAAAAACCTGATTGTCTTTTATACGGATATGAGCAGTTTCGAAAGCCAATATATCAACCGCGATGAACAACACGATTACGGGTTTGAACTGGAAAGCACCGTTGCTTTGGGAAAAACCGGAAGCTGGATAACCAACTTTACTTATGTGGATGGCGAAGGAGAAAACAACGGCGTTAAAACAAGAAACATGTATCGTCGTCCTAATTTCATAGTGAACAGCATCCTTACCCTGCAACCCTGCAAAGACTTCACCCTAATGCCCTCATTTAAATTTGTAGGCACCCGTTTGAAAGGACAATACGATGCAGGCCCTGCACAGATGCCACAGTATTATACATTAGATTTGTACAGCAGTTACGATTTCGCAAAAAGCTTCCGTGCCTTTGTTGAGTTCCGGAATATCACCGATCAGGAGTATTTTGATATAGTGGGTTATAACAGCCGCAAGTTCAATTGGTCGGTAGGAGTAAGTGCCAACTTTTAAAAAACATGAGTGATGTGTAATGAATAATTAGCATAATTTCATTATTCATCACTTCTTTTTATAACTCAAAATTTTCAAAATATGTCACTCCAAAAAATCAACCCCCGCTTTGCTATATTGGGTATCCTCATGATTGCAGCCGCCGCTATGCGGATTCCCAACGCAGCTTCGTTGACGGCGTGGAGCAATTTCACTCCGATCGGAGCGATGGCTTTATTTGGCGGCGCTTATTTTCAAAACAAGTGGAAGGCATATGCCTTTCCATTGCTGACATTGCTGGCTAGTGATATTGTTATCAACACTGTGGTGCACCAGGGCAAATTTGGCGTCATGTACAGCGGCTGGTATTGGACATACCTTGCGTTTGCACTGATGGTATTGACGGGAAAGTTGTTGCTGAAAAAGATCACCATAAAGAATATCATCATGGCTTCCCTGGCAACCGTATTCATACATTGGATTGTTACGAGTCCCGCCTGCATTTTATTAGAGGGAAGCATGTATCCCAAAACCTGGGCAGGTTACTATACCAGTTTAATAGCTGCCATCCCGTATGAACGTAATTTCCTTATTGGCACTTTGTTATACAGTGGCGCTTTATTTGGTTTGTTTGAATGGATGAAGGCGAAATATCCTTTGCTCCAGACAAAAAGCATTTAACCCTCGTGAGTGGTAAGTAGTCAGTTGTGAATGCGACTGCTTATTACTCACCATTCACTATTCATATTCACCATGAAAGCCTGCTCCTTTCTCCCTGCCGCTACTCAAATGATCTATGATATGGATCTGCAGCAGTACTTGCATGGTGTTACTTTTGAGTGCCCTCTGCCAGCCCGTGAAGAAAAACATAAAGTGGTAAGATGCGTTCTGGAAGGAAAACAGCACAGCAGCGCAGAGATCGATAAAATATTTTCAGCTAGCAAAGCACAGGGAAAAAGTTTGTATTATGTGGATGAAGAGCTACTGCAACAAATACAACCCGATATTATTTTTACGCAGGATGTATGCGAAGTATGCCAGATAGATACAGCCTGTACAGCCGCCGCGGTAAGTAAACTAAAAAAGCAACCGCAACTGATCCCTCTTTCGCCCAACAATCTCGCTGATGTTTATAACACAGCCATTACCATAGCAACAGCTTTGGGAAAAGAGGAAGCGGCCTACGCTTATCTCGCTTCATTACAAACAAAAACAGATCATATACTGGATACCCTGCGACTGAATAAAATGCCATTGAAAAGAGTGATGATAATGGAATGGATAGAGCCTGTTTACAATTGCGGGCACTGGATACCTTTTCAGATTGCCCAGGCCGGAGCCATTGATATGCTCAGCAATCCGGCCGGCGACTCGATTGTAACGCCTTGGGAAAAAATAGTGAAATACGATCCCGAAGTATTGGTAATCGCTCCTTGCGGTTTTGAAGTGGAAAGAACAAGAGAAGAAATACAATTGCTTACACAAAAACAAGGATGGAAGCAGGTAACAGCCATTCGAACCCAACAAGTATATCTCGCCGATTACGATCTGTTTACGCAGCCTTCTGCTTCCACATTAGTAAATGGCATTGAATTGCTCGCTGCATTGTTTCATCCTGATCTGTTCTCAGTGCCTGACCACCTGCAACACAAATATTCTTCGCTTTTTCAAACCCGATTGGTAAATGTGTAAACATGAAGAAAAAAAATGCCTGCGGTGTGGCCGCAGTTTTGAATGCAAGGTGGGCAATGTAAACCAGTGCCAATGCAACGGCATCTCTTTTACTGAAGAAGAGAAAAAATTCATTGGTGAAAAATACAATGATTGCCTTTGCAGGGACTGCCTGCTGGAATTAAAGAATCGTTACATGATGTTCAAAGAAAAAATGTATTGGAAATGATATGGATGATCACTGGCGGCGCCCGGAGCGGCAAGAGCAGCTATGCGCAAGAACTGGCTTTATCTTTAAGCAATAACCCTGTTTACATTGCCACCGCTAAAATATGGGATGATGACTTTGAAAAAAGAGTGAAGCGTCATCAAAACGAAAGAGATGAACGTTGGATCAATTATGAAGAACAAAGAAATGTAAGTGAGCTGCCGGTAGAAAATAAAACATGCATTATCGATTGTGTAACGCTCTGGCTCACTAATTTTTTTATCGATACCAAAAACAATATCGATTCATCACTCGGCTTATTTAAAAACCAAATTGATGCGCTGTGTGAAAAACCCGGCACCTTTATTATCATCACCAATGAAATAGGGATGGGCGTACATGCCGATACCGACATTGGCAGAAAATTTACCGACCTGCAGGGATGGGCCAATCAATACCTGGCAGCTAAAGCAGGAAAAGTAGTGTTCATGGTATCTGGCATTCCACAAACTATTAAAGGTTAAAAAATGAATGATTTTTCATTCCCCCTTCAGGGGGTTAGCGGATACATGAACTGGAGTGGTGGCAAGGATTCAAGCCTTTGCCTGCATTATGCATTCGCACAAAAAATACCGGTACAGGCATTACTGACAAGTGTAAACAAAGTGCACAACCGTATTTCGATGCATGGCGTAAGAAATGAATTTCTTGATCAGCAGGCTGCATCTATCGGCCTTCCTTTACACAAAATTGAATTGCCGGAGCAACCAGGTATGGATGAATATGAACAACTGATGACAGCAAAAGTGCGGCAGTTAAAGAACGAAGGTTTTACACATGCCCTATTCGGCGATATTTTCCTGGAAGACCTGAAACGATACCGTGAAGAAAAATTGAAATCCTTGGATATAGCCTGCCTCTTCCCGTTGTGGAAAAGGGATACAAAAGAACTGATGCAGGAATTTTTATCGCTGGGTTTTAAGGCCATCATTGTTTGTGTAAATGAAAAATTTTTGGACAAAAGTTTTTGCGGCCGTCTGATTGATGAATCATTTGTAAATGACTTGCCGCCCGATGTGGATGTGTGCGGAGAAAATGGCGAATACCACTCCTTTGTATTTGACGGGCCTGTTTTCAAAAATCCTATCCCTTTTAAATTAGGTGAAATAGTGTACCGGAAATATGAAGCGCCGAAAAATACACAGGATGGATGCAGCCCTATGAATCAACCATCGCAGTACGGTTTTTATTTTTGCGACCTGCTGCCGGAAAATAAATAATCAACAACTCATCAATACAAAACCATTTTTAAAAAATGACCCATACACAATCAACAGGCACAAGTCTTGAACAAGCATTGCTGCATAAAATCAATCTGAAAACAAAACCCACGGGTGCGTTGGGAAGACTGGAAGAAATCGCTCTCCAGGTGGGTTTCATCCAACAATCGCTAAATCCCCAGATCAACAATCCGCACATTGTTGTTTTTGCAGGCGACCATGGCATTGCCAAAACCGGTTTGGTAAATCCTTACCCGCAGGAAGTGACAGCACAGATGGTATTGAATTTTTTAAATGGCGGCGCGGCTATTAATGTGTTTTGCAGGCAAAATAATATCGCCCTGAAAGTAGTGGATGCAGGAGTAAATTTTGACTGGAACAATACCATTACCAACCCAAACTTTATCAATGCAAAGATTGGTTACGGCACTAAAAACTACCTGGAAGAACCAGCCATGACAGAAATGGAAGTCAGCATGGCCATAGAAAAAGGGAAAGAAATTGTTGCAGCCATTCACCAGGCGGGATGCAATTGCATAGGTTTCGGTGAAATGGGAATAGCCAATACATCTTCAGCATCATTAATTATGAGTGCAATTCTTCAAATACCCATTGAAGAATGTGTAGGCCGAGGTACCGGCGTGAATGATGAACAATTAAAAATAAAAACAGATGCGCTACAAAAAGTAGCTGCCAAATACCCGCTGACGGCTCACCACTCCCTGCGCGGAGTCGAAGGGTCACCGCTCACCATTCTCCAATTCTTTGGTGGTTTTGAAATTGCTATGATGGCAGGAGCATACCTGGAAGCTTCTAACAGAAAAATGATCATAGTTGTTGATGGATTTATCGCAACGTCTGCGTTACTTATAGCAAAAGAATTAAATGAAACGGTTTTAACTCATTGCGTTTTTGCTCACTGTTCAGATGAAAACGGTCATCGGATCATGTTGAATTTTTTAAATGCAAAGCCGCTGTTGCAATTAGGTATGCGTTTAGGCGAAGGCACCGGCGCTGCATTAGCCATTCCTTTGATCCAGGCATCGGTTAATTTTTTAAATGAAATGGCATCGTTTGAATCGGCAGGAATAAGCGATAAAGAATAAACATGAAAAAAGAGATACGCATTTTTTTTACAGCGTTAATGTTTCTCACCAGGTTGCCTGTACCTAAATCCACCGATCACAACCCGGACTACCTGCAGAAAGCAGCAAAATATTTTCCAATGATTGGCTGGATAGTTGGTATCATTTGCGGATTAACCTTTGTAGCCGGAAATTTTCTTTCCACTTCCATCGCCGCCGTTCTTTGCATTATTGCAGGGTTAATGACTACCGGCGCCTTTCACGAAGATGGGTTTGCTGATGTATGCGATGCTTTCGGCGGCGGATGGACGAAAGAAAAAATTCTCACTATTATGAAAGACAGCCGGCTGGGAACATTTGGCGTAGCCGGATTGATCATGATATTATTGCTGAAATATTTTCTTCTTGTACATATCGCTATGCAACTAACTGGCAGTAATGCGGCATTATCTTCTTTCGAAAAAATTTTTCATCCTGCTCTTGTTATCATAACTGCACACACTATCAGCCGGTGGATGCCACTGCTATTGATTCAAAATTACGCATACGTTTTCCAGGAAGATGTTTCCAAATCCAAACCGTTGGCTTCGGCCAAACTCCGTGTTTCAGAAATATTATTTGCGTTCATGATGATGTTGATCCCTATGATTTTTTTACCGATTCCTTATCTTATTAGTATCGCGCCAATGATTATTGCCGCATTCTGGCTGGCGCAATTTTTTAAAAAATGGATCGGCGGTTATACGGGAGACTGTCTTGGAGCTGTACAACAGGTAACGGAAATAATTTTTTTATTAGCCCTCGTTATCATCAATAAATATTTGTTATCTTATCCACTATGATCTATTTGATCCGGCATACTACCCCTGCGGTAAATAAAGGAATTTGTTACGGCCAGTCCGATCTGGATATCACTCCTTCATTTCATGAAGAAGCGGAAATCATACGCCAACATTTACCAACCGGTATTCAGCAAGTGTACAGCAGCCCGCTGCAACGTTGCCACAAGCTGGCATCTTATTTATTCCCCCATCATGATCTGATATTGGATGATGATTTGAAAGAACTGCATTGCGGAGCCTGGGAATTAAAAAACTGGGATGATATCGAAAAAGAAGAATTAGATCCGTGGATGAAAGATTTTGTAAATCACCAGGTACCCGGCGGCGAAAGTTATGTGCAGTTGTATGAAAGAACAGTAAATTGTTTTACCAGGATTGTAAAGCAGAAAAAGCCAATGGTCGTCTTTACACATGGCGGTGTGATCCGGAGTATTTTATCATATATCACCCGGACACCGCTCACCGATTCATTTGCTGTTTTTAAATTGCACTATGGCTGTGTTGTGAAAATTGTATTTGAACATAGCGCTTACGGGCATGAAATGCTTTCCAATATTCCTTCCGCCATTGAGCAGCACCGGCCAGCATAAACTAAACTGTTTTTCTTTAAAAAAATAACCGTGCCCTCTTTGCTGCCCGCCATCCCGTTAACACAGGTCTCCATTACCTTTACCGAAACATTTTCACATGCCAATAAATCTCAACGAATTACTCACTGTTACATTTACTCTGTTCGCAGTGATAGATATTATTGGTTCGGTACCGATTCTTATATCGCTGAAACAAAAAATGGGCGGAATGAGGGAATTTCGTGCCACGCTGATATCCGGAGGACTAATGATCTTATTTTTATTTATTGGTGAAGCCTTTTTAAATCTCCTGGGATTGGATGTGAGATCCTTTGCTGTTGGCGGATCGATTGTCATTTTCATTCTCGGGTTGGAAATGGTATTGGGCATCGAATTTTTTAAAGGGGATGGCGATGTCAAAACGGCGACAGTGGTTCCTATTGCTTTTCCGCTGATAGCAGGATCTGGGACATTGACCACTATTATCTCATTAAAAGCGAATTATGGTGAGACTACTTTATTTATTGCCATCCTTTTGAACCTGGTAATTGTGTATGTTGTTTTAAAATCTCTTGGATATATAGCAAAAATTTTAGGAACAGGCGGATTGACAGCTATAAGAAAATTTTTTGGCGTAATATTGCTCGCCATTGCCGTAAAAATATTTGCGACCAATGCACCGGGATTGATCAAGTAAGTTCTTTAGTTCTAAAGTTTTAAGTTCTGGAATAAGATGGATAATAATGATCAATGAACCTTAAAAACTTTTTGGCCTCGTAGTACAATGGATAGTATAAGGGTCTCCGAAGCCCTGGATCCGCGTTCGATTCGCGGCGAGGCTACCAAAGCCTGCTTCTATTTTCTTCATAGAAGCAGGGCTTTTAAATTCTGCTAAAAGCCGCTTCAGTTCCCTTCTTTAAACAAAACAAGTGGATTCTTCAGTGAGTGAACAATGTTCGGAAGTACAAAATAAAGACTTGGAGCAATAAAATAGATTGAATTTCCGTAAATGCTGTTTAGTCCACCGCATTAGAAAAGTCTATCCAAAAACTTAATCACTGATTATTAGAGTTGGCAAATTGCTGAATATCACTTTTGCTGAATTTTATCAATTCAATAATGCTTGCATTAAGTCTTAAAAGAGGAGGGACAATTTGAAGTGCTTCCGTTTTGCTGTTAAAATCGCTGATAAACCATGATTTATGGACCCCTGATTTACAACCCCAATGTGCATTTGCCAGTAAATGAGAACCAGATTCTACAAACAATTTGATAACTTGCTTACACTCAAAACTATTTTCTGAGTGAGGAATTTCAATTAAATAAGTTGCCATTTTTTTAGATTTAGTTTAATGATTGATTATTTTATTTATCGAAACTATTATTAAACGTTTTTGTTGTTTTACTTCAAACCAAACCAACGGGCTTTTCTGCTTGAACCAAAATATTCCTTTTCTGCAACTAGCATTTCTGAAGCATCATGATGAATTCCAAAAGGCTTGGGCCCGGAGAAAAAATCAACGTCTACACGTCCAACTTCACCCTTGCCAAACTCAATATAACAGGAACCTGCACCAGTATACGGGGCATCGTTTTTATTTCCTTTAAATGCCGCAATGATAGAAGCGGCTGCAATTTTTGCGGCACCTTCTGCAAATACGCCTGCCTTTGGAGTTCCCACACTCGTTACATCACCAATGGCATACACATTGGGAAACTTTGTCAACAAGTTAACCCTCTCAACCGGGATCCATCCATTTTCCGTCATGCCGCTTTGCAGCACCACGTCTGGCGCGACATGTTTTGGAATACCGAGGAAAAGATCGAATGGCATTTCGGTTCCATCATCAAGAATGGCTGTACTTGCGCGAAGACAACTCACTTTATGTTGTGGTATGAATTGAATATTTCTTTCTTCAAAAGCTTTGACTAATGCTTTCGATGAATCAGGTGAAGGAGGAATAGGAGAACCATATGGTATTATCAGGCTTATTGTGCAGGCATTGCGAACACCAGCATTAGTGAGATAATCATGCAACATTAAAGCAGCTTCACTGGGAGCCGGCGGGCATTTGAACGGAGCACCACATACACCAACGATGGCGTGACCTTTTGTAAAGGAGGGAATAACTTTTCTCAATTTTTCTGCACCTTCAAAAGAATAGTATTCATTGGCAAATGCTGCAAGCCCGGGTGTTGCATGGATGTCGTAATTAGCACCCAACGCTACTACCAATACATCGGCTTCATAAACTCCGTTTTGCGTGGTAACAATTTTCTTTACCGGGTCGATAAAAGTAATCATTTCTTTACGGAATTGCACGCCTGGCTTTACAATACTGCTGTAAGAAATTTTAACTGCATCCGATGGCTTGCGTCCAAACATTACGTCCAGCTTTGAAAAGCCAAAATAAAATGAGTCGTTTTGATCTATCAGGGTAAGATCAAGATCGTCACCGATGGTTTCAGAAAGTATGGAAGTGAGTTCCAATCCTCCAAAACCTGCGCCTAATACTACTACGCGTAATTTCATTTGAATATTATTTATGCGAGCTGTTTGAAAATAATTTATAGAATACCAGCTAATCTTTTTATGGCATGATCATGATTGCCACTGATTACACAGAAATACAGACAACATTTCAGTGTCTCAGTGTTCTCTGTTGCAACTGTTCAACAGAATTACCAACAGTACAAGAGTGCGACGCAAGGGACGATGATAGTAGCAATACAGCCCGGTAATGAAATAATTTTTTTGAAAAACTCATAAGTCTAAGAATAAATCTTAAGCTTATGAGTAAAGGGCATTGCGTCAATTAATTTTTACCTGGCTGAGCAACAATACGCAGATAAGGTTTAACTGTTTTCCAACCCTGCGGATATTTTTCTTTTGCTTCTGCATCTGATACTGCGGGAACGATGATTACATCTTCTCCATTGTTCCAGTTTACCGGTGTAGCTACTTTGTGTGCTGCTGTAAGCTGCATAGAATCAAGCACACGAAGTATTTCATAAAAGTTGCGGCCTGTTGTCATTGGATAGGTAAGGTGCAGTTTTATTTTTTTATCGGGACCTACTACAAAAACAGAACGTACTGTTTGATTAGTGGCTGCAGTTCTGCCTTCTGAAGTGCCGGGCTCTTCTGAAGGAAGCATATCATACAATTTTGCAATGGTAAGTGTTGAGTCTCCGATCATCGGATAGCTCACTGCATAGCCCTGCGTTTCTTCAATATCTTTTTCCCATTTTAAATGACTCTCTACCGGGTCAACGCTCAGGCCAATTACCTTGCAGTTTCTTTGTTGAAACTCGGGTACCAGTTTTGCCATATAACCAAGCTCGGTAGTGCAGACCGGTGTAAAATCTTTTGGGTGAGAAAAAAGAATGGCCCAACCATCACCAATCCAATTATGAAAATGAATGGTTCCTTGTGTTGTTTCGGCCTGGAAATTGGGTGCGATGTCACCTAATCTGATACTCATGTTGTTTGATTTTTGGAAGTTTTATAATAATGATAAAAAGTTGTTATAATAAAAGGTGCCTTTTTTTACAGTTTTCGCATTCGTAATTTTTTGGTTTTATTGTTCCGAAAGAAATCAGTCTTATAAACCGGCCGGCGATGGATTTTTTTTTAGCAAGTACCAGGTTGCCTCCACAAGATGTGCAGCGGATACCCAGGATAGTTCGCTTAATGACGATCTTTTCTAAATCCAATAATGCCATAACAGGAACAAAAATGCAGACGCAAACAAAGCTTGCAAAATAAAAGGGATGAAGGCGTATGGCTAGGGACGAATGATGACTGGCTTGTGAAGAAAAAAATAGCAGTGCTGAACAATTGTCAATTCTCCTTTATTCCAAGGGCTTTAAAAAGTTCTTCCCTGAATGATCTGCCAATAGGGATTTTAATTCCGGCAATTGAAATCTCCGCAGGAAAAATATCATCAATCATGTTGATGTTTACAGAATAGCTGCGATGGACACGAATGAAAATTTTCTGGTCGATCTGTTCAGTAAAATCGTTGAGTGTAGATCTTACCATCACTTTCTTTTGCGATTTAAGATGGAGGATAATATAATTAGCATCGCTCTCCAGGTATAATAGCTCATTAAAAAATATTTTTCTAAAAACATAGCCATCTCTCACAAACATATAATCTTTGATGTGATAAGAAGTGGCGTGTTCAGGCTTCGCATTAGAACGATTACCTGTAAAATTGCTGAATGCAATTTCAATCGCAGCAAACAATTCTTCTTTGGTAAAAGGCTTAACAATATAAGCATGCGGTTTCACTTTTTTTGCCCGGTCTATTGTTTCAGCATCGCTGTTAGCTGTTAAAAAAATAAAAGGAACCTGGTACATTTCATTCAGCTTTTGGGCTACGTCTATACCGTCTTTTTTCCCTGATAGTTGAATGTCGAGTAATAACAGGTCAGGTTTGTTTTGTTCAAGCATTTCCATTGCCTCAGTATAGTTTATTGCAGGGCCGCAATGCGAATAGCCCAACTCATCAAGTGTGCTTAAAATAGTGCGGGCTATTATAAGCTCGTCTTCTACAATTCCAATTTTTAATGGTGACATATTATTAGTCTTCATTTTTACGCATACTGCGATTGGTAAAATTAATGGTAAATACAGCTCTGTTAGTATAAGCATAGTTTACTTTCCCGCCTATTTGCCGGCTCAGATCACTGATCAATTGTATGCCTAATGTTGTTGCCTTGTTTAAATCAAAATCTGTAGGCAAGCCCGGGCCGTTATCGGAATAGATCAATTCGTATTTCCCTTCTGCCAGGGTATGAATTTCAAGGTTTATTTCACCGGCTTTACCATCATTAAATGCATACTTAAAAGAATTGGACAATAGCTCATTCATGATTAACCCAAGCGGAACAGCAGAATCAATATCTAAATACAAAGTAGATACTTCGATATTCATTGCTATTTTATTTTGTTTTTTAAATACACTTTCTATCTGCCTGCATAGATCATTTACAAACCGTTTCAGTTCAATGCTATTTAAATTTTCAAACTGGTACAGGTTCTGGTGTATCAATGCGATGCTTCTTACCCGGCTACGCCCTTCCCTTAATGCATTCTTTGCGGCTTCATCATCCAGGCTCTTGCCTTGCAGCTCCAGCAGGCCCGAAATAACCTGTAAATTATTTTTTACCCGGTGATGAATTTCTTTCATCAGTACATCTTTCTCTGCAAGCAATTCATCCTGCTCAGATAATGATTGTTGTAACTGTGCAGTTCTTTCACTCACCGTTTTCTCCAGTTTATTTTTATCAGCGGCTAATTGTTTTGTTCTTGATTTTATTACCCAATAAACAGCCATCGCAAATAACAAAGCAAGCAAAGTAATGAACCACCATTCAAGATAGAATGGTTTTAAAACAAGCACCGAGATATTTAATTCGTTTTTGCTCCATGCACCCTCACGATTCTGAGCTTTAACATGCAGTGTAAATTTTCCATACGGCAACCTGCTGATGCGTATTGAGTTTTCGTTGATATAATTCCAGCCTTTATCTACACCTTCAATTTGATATGCATAGCGGTGCACTTCATCTTTTGCAAAATCCAGCAACTGAAATTCAAGCGTAAAGAATTGATCGCCTGGTGCCAGGATAATTTGAGAAGTCCTAAACAATTCATTTGTTCTGTTAAGCAGCTCGTTTTGGGAACCAACAAACTGATTAAAAGCAATGATCCGTAATGGCACATTTAAAGTGCTGGTATCCGTTATAAAGTCTTTGGGGTTAAAAGCATTGATGCCGTCTAATCCACCAAAAAAAAGCCGCCCGTCCACCGCTTTAAAAGAAGAAGTTCTGTTAAACTCATTGTGAGAAATTCCGTCGGCGACAGTATAGGTATTTACGGAGAATGTGCTCTTATTGAAACGGATCAGACCATAATCAGAACTGATCCAAAGGTTATCATACACATCTGGTTCAATCCTGTACAGCACATCTGAAGGAAAGCCGCTGGCGATATTGAATTGGATAAATGAATTTGCGTTTCTATCCCAACGATATAAACCTTCACCATTTGTTGCGATCCAGAATATTCCATCGGTATCGGCATAT
>CAMLEX010000032.1 GCA_946479055.1 uncultured Bacteroidota bacterium
GTGGATTTGCTGATTAATTCACGGTCTTCCTGCCTGACCGAATTAATACAATTTACTTCCGCATGTGCATACCCATATTGCTGGTGATACCCCTCGCCAATAATGCGGCCATTATGCACCAATACCGCTCCTACCATAGGATTGGGAGAAACATGCCCTGAGCCAAAGCTGGCAAGTTCCAGGCAGCGATGCATGTATAGCTGGTGAGTTGTCAATAGTGAAAAGTGAATTAACCTGCAAATATAAACGATTCCTTAGCTGAAATGGCAATACAGGTTAGCCTCCTGCTACTCATTACTTAATTGTAAGTTTGTTGTTATGAACATCCGGGAAGCAAACACTCATCTTATCAGTCAACTCAGAGCCATATATGAAGAATCAGAGGCTGAAAATATCAGTGATTGGGTATTAGAACATATAACAGGGAAAAAAAGGACGGATCGCATAATGAATAAAGAAAAGCCGCTCAACCCCGAACAGTCATCTCAATTAAAACAATACCTTGATCGCCTGTTGCAGCATGAACCTGTGCAGTATGTGCTGAACGAAGCCTGGTTTTGCGGGCTAAAATTTTATGTTGACAAAAACGTACTGATACCAAGGCCAGAAACCGAAGAACTGGTGGAATGGATTATTTCTGACTGTAAATTCCCGATTGATACATTGTCCATTTTAGACATTGGTAGTGGAAGTGGCTGTATACCGATTGCTTTAAAAAAACGATTAGGAAAAGCAGAAGTATGGAGCTGCGATATCAGCCCGGAAGCATTGAGAGTAGCTAATCAAAATGCAACGACACTTGGGATTAATGTAAAGTTTATTGAACTTGATTTTTTGAATGAAACAAAAAGAGAAAAACTTCCTTCATTTGATATTATTGTTAGCAATCCGCCTTATATCCCGGTAAAAGATAAAGATACGATGCGCCTGAACGTTTTAAATCATGAACCGGCTACAGCTCTTTTTGTACCGGACAATGATGACCTGGTATTTTATAAAGCAATAGCAAGTTTCGGCAAAAATCATTTAACTGAAAACGGTGTCATCTATACAGAGATCAACGAAAGTCTTGGAGAAGCTACGTCAGCAATGTTCCAGACAAACGGATGCAAAACTGAAATACGAAAAGACATGCAGGGGAAAGAAAGAATGTTAAAAGCTTTTTTTAATTGACCCGGCTATATTCGGTTTTATAGATCATGCCATTTAGGGGAGAAACAAAAGAAGTGATTAATTTATCTTCTGTCATTGATTCTACTTTACGAATCTCTGACCTTGAAGAATTTCCATATTGATCCGCTTCGAATTGCAATTGCAATTCTCTTAAAGAACCATCATAGGAATAAATACCAGTACCACCGGGTACATCAGTAAAAAAATGAAATTCCGCATTGGGGTTTAATGTAAGAAATTCATGGCGGCTAACTATTTCCCATCCAAAACCACCATTAGCCGGATCAGTATATACTGCAGTGTTCATCCATTTACCAACAATGGCAGGAGAAGATTCTTTTTTACAAGAAATAATAATGAGAACAAATAAAAATAGAAAGGATAGGAATATTTTGATTTTCACACGTTCGGATTTGAAAAGCAAAATACTAAATGCAAAGCTTGCAAACAAAGGAAACTACGTAGTGAAACTACGAAACCACAAACATTAAACCGTCATTGGGAGGAACGCAGCAAAACTTCAAATCTTTCTATTTCACATTCGCCACCACCTTCGCTCCTGCCTTTTTAGCTGATTGCATGACACGGAAAACTTCGCCATAATAAGAGATGGTATCGGCATTGATCACAACAGATGGTGTGTCTATCAGCAAACGTACACGGTCAACTTCCATTTTAATAAAGCTATCTAATAAAATTGATGGCACTTCTTTCTGCCCGATATAAAATTTCTGATCCTTATTAATAGAGACCACGATATTCTGTTTGGTCTTTGTATCCTTTGATCCCCTGGGATTATTCACTTTAACTACATTCGGATTGGCCATTGTAGAAATGATGAGGAAGAACATCAATAAAATAAAGATGATGTCGTTCAGCGAGTCTGTAAATACCTCCGATTCTTGTGCTAAATTTTTTCTCAGGTTCATGTATCTGCTTTATTACTTGGTAGGTTCTTGTAACACATCGAGGAAATCCGCCGCAGAGGCTTCCATTTTATTAGCTGTTCTGCCAATCTGTGCATGCAAATAATTATAACAGAGAAAGGCGATCAAACCAATCACTAAACCTGTGATTGATGTAATTAATTTTGTGTAAATACCCTGTGAGATATTCGCTAATTGCACTTCGTTTTCCTGGTGGATTTTGGAGAACAGTTGCATGAGACCCATCAAAGTACCCACGAAACCAAAAATGGGTGCGGCACGGGAAACGACGGAAAGTAAACTCATATTTTTCTCCAGCTTATACATTTCCAGTTGGCCTACATTATCCATGCTGCTTTCTATTGCGTCGATGGGTTTACCGATACGCTGAATACCTTTATCAATAATACGGGCAACAGGGTTATTGGTATTTTTCGCGAAGCTCCTGGCAGATGAAATATTTCCGCTTACAATGTGATCGCGGATGATATTCATAAAATTATCATCAATTTTAGAGGCATGACGGATAGCGATATAGCGTTCCGCAAAGACATACACGGTCAGCAATAACAAAGCACCCAATGGAATCATGATCCATCCACCCATATAGATCAGGTCAAAGAAGCTAATAGTTTCACCGGTTTTTGTAGCTGCTACCTGCTGCATCGCCTGGTTAAGTGTATCACCAATCTGTAAAAGGTCAAACATAGATTATTTTCTTTAATGGGTAAAAGTAAGAAAGGATGGATAAATCTTTTCCCAGATATTATCAACAGCCCTTAATAAAGTTGTACTCAATACTTTTCACACGAATGAACGAAAAAAAAGATGCCACGTTGTATAAAACTGCAAAGTTTTGGAGTTCTTTAACAGGATCTTCCCCGTTCTCAAAAATATAAGAGGTTTAAAAGATCAATCTAACCTTTTAAACCTCTTATTGAATCGACAAGCCTTTATATCAGCTTCCGGCTTGTTTTACCATGAGAGCTTGTATTTGTTTCATCGTTTTTTCCATTCCATCCGCACTTCCATCAAGAAAGATGACGTTTCCTTTGCCATATTCTGCAAAATTTTTCACCGCTTCTGTCCACATACTAAACAGAATCACATTAGTATCGAGGTTGGCCTGTTTCATTTGCTCAGCCGCTTCTGTCATACCTTTTGCTACTTCCTGGCGGAATAATGCAACACCTTGTCCACGTAACTGGGCTGCTATTCTTTCTGCTTCTGCGGAAATTTTTATTGAGTTACCTTCCGCTTCCGCCGCTTTTGTTTTTGTAATTAATAAAGCCTGGCCTTCATTTTCAGCAGCAGCTTTCAGATTGTTTGACGCTACTACTTTACTCATAGAATCAAGAATAACTTTATCAAATGTAATGTCAGTGATCTGCAGGTCTAACAAATGATAACCCCATTCTTCCAGGGTATTATCAATTTCAACTTTTACATATTCAACAATATCCCGGCGAAGCCCCAACACTTCCGCCTGTTTCTTTGTAGCTACGAACGAACGGATATTACCTTCAATTGTCCTGATCAGCGCCTGCATCAGGTCTTTATCACTTATAAATTTGAACGCTACTTTTTTTATCGTTTCTTCATTTGCATTTTGTACAGCAAATAACATCATCACTTTAAAATAAACATTCGCCTGGTCCTGTGTTACCGCCTGGAACTCCAGTTCTACAGAACGGTTTTGAATAGATAATTTTTTATAGATCTGCTCTACTATTGGAATTTTAAACCGGAGCCCGGGACCGGCAATCCTCCTGTATTTCCCGAACATGGTGACAACGGCAATAGTACCCTGGTTCACCGTATATAATCCGCTAAAAAAAATAATTACTAAAAGAATGATCCACCAGTTGGAGGCAAGGAACTGTCCGATATCCATTTTTTAAAATTTAAGTTCTAAAGATAAGGTAATGACAAGGACTAAAAATCATTCACGGATATAAACCAATACTTCTACCCTGCGGTTGCGCTGGCGTCCCTGCGGAGTACTGTTATCAGCCACAGGCTTTGTTTCACCCCATGCTCTTGCAATGATCCTGTTAGGTTTTACAAATGCTCTGCCTGCAAAATAATTTAATACGGTTTGTACTCTCGCTGATGACAAACGGTTATTCAATTCATTTGTTCCCGCATTATCAGTATGCCCTTCTACCACAACAGAATCAACTTTTTTTCCTACCACTTGTCTGCAAAAACTATCCAATAATATATAACTATCTTTTTCAAGATCTGCTTTACCAACAGCAAATAATACTTCCTGCAAAATAAGCGTATCAATGCGGATTATTTTATTAGGCTCCAGTACAACGGGTATAGGCTGAAAAGCTCTTCTGTTCCTGATATTCCTGCTTAGAAATTCATGGCGTTCGTCCTGGTCATATATTCCGGCCATCGTTGTTTGCCAGTCATCACATAACTTTTCATTCGGATTTAAAGGGACAATTGAAACATTATCAATAAAGGCGAAAAAGCGGTTTTCAAGAGCGATACCTGTTTCACCCGTAATATCTCTTTTTGAAAAATTGGCGATAGCGAAAAATGATTCATCTCCTTTCGCCGTATAATCCAATACGACCTGTTGCCAGCTACTATCATTTTTAAATTGTTTATGACTATCGGCGAGGTATAGCGACGGTTCTATTGTTTGCAGTCGTCTCTTATCAAACAAAAGATCAGTTGAGGAAAAATAGATGCCTATACTATCCAGTATGCGGTGAGGTGATTTTATGAAAAATTCAACACGATAACGATTTCCATTTCTTAAACCGCAAAGCAACTGCGTCCTTATAAATGTTCTTTTAAACGGCTTCCTGTCACGACCAGCCTCAATGGACATGCAGTGCCAACCCTGGTACGCCATGTCGGGATCTTTAAAATAATTATTGAAAACATCATCATTGATCAACCAGGCTTCCGGCGCACAGTTTACTTTATATTCGGTACAGATATTTTCTTCTTCAAACCCGCCATTTAATATCAGGTTTTGAGAAAAACAATAAAAAGGGGTTAAGATAAATAAACAGGCAACCAGGCATTTCATCAATAAGAAAACAAAAAGCTGTTTCATTGTGTTTTTTAATTGCATACCTCCAGTCACTCTTCTTTATCTGTTACAGTTATTATCATTGGAGCTAGAAGCTAACAACACAAAGTTCTTTCATTTTCACATTATCAATATCATATTAACTTCTTTCTTCCCAAACTTGCGCCAGGTGCACCATCGTTTCTACTGCTTTATTCATATCCTGGACGCTGATAAATTCCAATTTGGAATGAATGGCCTGCTCCCCGGCAAACAGGTTTGGGCAAGGCAAGCCCATAAAGGATAAACGGCTGCCATCTGTACCACCGCGGATACTCTCCATTTTTAATTCAACACCTGCTCTCGCAATAGCTTCTTTGGCATATTCCACAACATGAGGGTGAATATCCAGCACTTCTTTCATATTTCTGTATTGCTCGCTAACAATGTATTCAAAACTGGCTTTGGGATGTGCCCTTACCGTTTCTTCCACCAATGTTCTTAAAAAATCTTCTTTCTTTTTTAAGCCGGGTGTTTCAAAATCACGGATGATAAAATCTATGGTGCATTTTTCCGCTATACCTTCTACACGAACAGGATGAATAAATCCTCTTTTACCCTCCGTACTTTCCGGCGACAACCGATCTTTTGGTAATGCATCCAGTATATGCCCTGCGATCTTCATCGCATTGATCATTTTATTCTTTGCATAACCCGGATGTGCAATTACACCATGAATAATAACCTGCACCCCGTCCGCACTGAATGTTTCATCTTCCAATGATCCCCTCTCGCCGCCATCCAATGTATAACCAAAATCGGCTCCAAGCTTTTTCATGTCAACATGAGCCACGCCCTTGCCTACTTCTTCATCCGGAGTAAATAAGATTTTTATTTCACCATGTTTTACTTCTTTATTTGTTAGTAGGAAATTGGCAAGATCCATGATCTCTGCTACACCAGCTTTATCATCGCTTCCTAACAAAGTTGTGCCCGATGCAGTGATAATATCATTGCCTATTTGCGTTTGCAGGTAAGGATATTCTGAAAGGCGCAATACCTGTTTTTTATCATCAGGCAATACAATATCTTCTCCCCGATAGTTTTTATGTACTAATGGTTTTACGTTCTTACCACTACAGTCCGGCGCTGTGTCTACATGTGCGCATAAGCAGATCACAGGAACTTTTTTATTCGTAGTAGCAGGTATCGTCGCATATACATATCCCCACTCGTCCACATGTGCATCAACAATGCCCATGTGATTCAACTCCTCGGCCAGCATTTTGCTAAGGTCTTTTTGTTTCTCAGTACTGGGAAATGTTGAAGATTGCGGATCGCTCTGTGTATCTATCTGTACGTATCGCAGGAATCTCTCAGTTGCAGTGAATTTATAGTTCTCAAACATACTCTCTTATTTTGGGGCATCGAATATACAGAAAAGAAAATGGTTTGCGACCAGTCTGTCACAAACCATTAACCTCTTAAACTATTAAACTTTTGAATCTTTACGGCATAATGATCAACGGCTTAGCACCTACAATCTCTACCAGTTCCAGGTCAAAGATCAGGTCTTGCCCAGCCAATGGATGATTCGCATCTAATATTACTACATCTTCTTTCATTTCTGTTACCACCACCTGGTGCTGATTGCCTTGTCCGTCGCTCATCGCCAATGGCATACCCACTTCTATTTCCATATCTTTCGGAAAACGATCTTTAGGCATATCAATGATCATATCCGGATTTTTAGGTCCGTACGCCTCATTAAAAGGGATATTGATTGTTTTTTTATCGCCTACAGCCATTCCCGTTACGCCATCATCAAACCCTTTAATCACCATACCGCAGCCCACTTCAAATTCCAGGGGTTCCCTTCCTTCTGATTTATCAAATGTTTCGCCGCTTGTTAAACGGCCGTGATAATGCACTTTTATCTTATCACCACTTTTTACCTGTTGCATTTTAATTGTTTTAGATTTCTAAATATAAAAAATGGTCTGCAAGGTAGCCAATTTCACTCATGCAACCGTTTAAATATTTGATAGTGTCTAAACTATTATTTTCCTGAAATTTGAAACATGATAAAACTGTTTACTTTAAAAGATTTAACACAACTGGCAGTCAGTTTAATCTTTCTGAGTTGCTCAGCACAACAACCTCAAACTTCAAACTCGTCATTGAGGGGAACGAGGCAAAAACCTCAAACTGCTATTATCCCCGCCGCTGAACGTATCAATGTTTATCTGCCATTGATAAATGGAAAACGGGTGGGCATTTTTGCTAATCAAACTTCCATGGTTGGCAATAGTCACCTGGTAGACACATTACGTAAACTGGGAGTAGATATCAAAGTGATTTTTGGGCCGGAACATGGTTTCAGGGGTACTGCCGATGCGGGTGAAAAAATAGGAAATTATACAGATCAAAAAACCGGTATTCCGGTAGTATCATTATATGGGAGCAAGAGAAGGCCTTCTGCGGATGACATGAAAGATGTGGATATACTCATCTTCGATATACAGGACGTCGGCGTTCGCTTCTACACCTATATTTCTTCACTGGAGGAATTTATGGAGGCGGCTTTTGAATTGGGTAAACCGCTGATGATCCTTGATCGTCCCAACCCAAACGGTCATTATGTGGATGGTCCTATACTTGATAAAAAATATAAATCATTTGTTGGTATGCAGTCCGTCCCGGTTGTATATGGAATGACGATCGCAGAATACGCTATGATGATTGCCGGTGAAAAATGGCTGAGCGAAAAAGCAAATGCACGGTATGATTATTATAAAAACTATGCTCAAAACTCTGTTGACACTCCTTTTCATTTTCAAATTATTAAAAACGGAAACTATACGCACAAAAGCAAATATGTGTTGCCGGTGAAACCTTCGCCCAATCTTCCAAACATTCAATCTATTTATTTATATCCCTCCACCTGTTTTTTTGAAGGCACCGTATTGAGCGAAGGCAGAGGAACCAATAAACAGTTCCAGGTTTTTGGACATCCCTCATTACCAAAAAATCTTTACTCCTTTACTCCTAATCCAAATGAAGGAGCAAAGAACTCTAAATTGTATGGACAGGTTTGTTATGGATGGGACCTCAGCGGTACGCAAGAAGAGGTATTAGCAAAAGTGAATAACAAGGTGCAACTAAAGTGGCTGATAGAAGCTTATAAACTATTTCCTGAAAAAGATAAATTTTTCATTCTGCCCAAATCAGGAAAAATGGAAGAACCCTTCTTTAATAAACTGGCAGGTAATAATGAACTGTGGCAACAGGTAGTAGCCGGAAAATCAGAAGAAGAAATAAGAAAAAGCTGGGAACCAAAGCTGACTGAGTTCAAAAAAATAAGAAAAAAGTATTTATTATACGAAGATTTTGAATAGCATATATGTTTTCAGAGTTGCAGAGTTGTCAACTTTTTAAAAAGTTGGCAACTCTAGATCAGTTGTAATTGTGTAGCGATCCTTATCAACGAAGCGGTATTCTTTGCTTCCAGTTTTGCCAGCAGGTTTTTTCGATGTGTATCTACCGTAGCGGGGCTAATAAAAAGTTTTTGTGCAATTTCATTGTTAGTCATTCCATCGGCAATTAGTCCTAATACTTCTTTTTCGCGACGGGTTAAAACAATTGTAGCCGCATCATCCTTTCGCAAAGTATGGGAAGCTTCTTCACTTAAATAGGTTTTCCCTTTTATCACCGTGCCAATGGCATCAGTTAATTCTTCCTGTGTAGCATTTTTTAAAACATAACCGGAAGCACCATTGTCCATCATTTTCTGAATAAAACTTTGCTGATTAAAAGTGCTGAGACCAATAATGAAAACATAGGGATATTTTTCTTTTACTTCTTTACACAGGTCTATGCCACTTATATCCGGCAGATTAATATCCATCAGGATTACATCCGGCTGTTGCTTTATTAGAAAAGCCAGGCAGGAAGCGGCATTCATGGCATGGCCCATCCATTCAATATTTTTTTCACTTTGTAATAATGAACGGATCCCTTCTATCACCATGTAGTGATCATCAACTATAAATACACTGATTGCCATTATGCTTTTAATTCAATTAATACAGAAGTGCCTTTACCTGGTTCTGACTGCACATCCAATTTTCCTTTCAGATATTCAACACGGCTCTGAATATTACTCCAGCCAATTCCCCGTCCCCCTTTTAAAATTACAGGATCAAATCCTTTTCCATCATCTTCAACAGTGATAGAAATACTTCCATTGGTTTTAGTGACCTGCACGATAGCCATTTTAGCTGCTGCATGCTTCATGGTATTATTGATCAGCTCCTGTACTATTCGATAAATGGCAATGGCCGTAGTTTGTTCGATAGTTCCATTTTCCAACCCAATTGACTGGTAAGTTACCCGTAATGCGCCGGATTGATTGATATCATTACAAAAATCTTTCAATGCGGTATCCAGCCCGAATTTCACAAGGGCCTCCGGCATCATATTATGTGCCACCCGCCGCATTTCTTTAATGGAACTGTCCAGCATATCCATGCTGCGTTCAAACGCCTGGTGATTGTCAGGCGTCATGACAAGGTTTCCTTTCATAGTCTGAAATGAGTATTTAATACCTGACAACATACCTCCCAGACCATCATGAAGATCTTTTGCCAGGCGGGTTCGTTCCTGTTCTTCGCCTTTTAATACAGCTTCAGTGGCAGTGAGCTGTTGTTGTGTTTCCAGTTCGCTGATGCGTTGTTTATGAAGTTTTTGCTTTTGCTTATGGGTGTAGTACGATTGCAAAGAAATAAAAAGTAGGCCCAAAGCACTTGCTGCCAGGATGTAAATCAGGGTGTTTTTTTTCTGTATGTTAATTTGCTGGATCAGCAACAGTGTTTCTTTTTTTTGGGTTTGATATTTTGCTTCAAGTTCATCCGTCTCTTTTCTATTGTTTCTTTTTTGCAATGAATCGTTTACAGCTACATATTCCTTTAAGTGCAGAAAAGCATCTTTCATGTTTCCCGATTGCTGTTCTGACTCAACAAGGCTTGCTAAACTGTACAGCAGCAGTTGATCAAGGTGCAACGATTTTTGTAACGTAATGGCTCTTTTATAATGCAGTATAGCTTGCGGATAATTTTTCATCATCTCATGTGTCCTGCCTATATAGTGTAGGTTTACGGCAACATCATATTGGCTGTTTGCTTTGGTTAGAAAGGCAAGCGCCTCATTCAAATGAAAAAAAGAGGAATCAAATTTTTTGCCCTGCTTCATGTAAGCAATGCCAATGTACTGATGGAATTTACCTATAGAAAACAGATCATTTTGCAGCGTAGCCAGTTGCAATCCTTTTTTTGCAGTCAATAAGGCACTATCAAACTGCCCAATCTTATCATAGGCATTGGCTACGAGTTGAAAACCGGTCATAATCAAATTTGTGTCGGTAGTTTTTGCCGCTACATCGCTGGCGGCCTTTGCGTACCAGAACATCTTTGTTGAATCATCAAGAAAGGTGTAGATAACGGAAAGATTATGGTAGGTAAAAAAAATTCTTGGCTCATTACCTGTTTCTGTAAAAATTTTGGCGGCTTCAATATACTTCTCCATCGCAGAATCATAAAGTTGCCTGTTTTGGTAAATTACTCCGTAGGTATTTGTTAGAATTCCAACCTGATCGCGGGATTTGGAATCTGTATTTCCTTTTAACATTGCATAGGCCTTGTCGGCCAATAGCTTTCCACTATCAAGCTTCATCTGGTTTACAAAAAGAGTAGACTTCAAAACGTACGCAACTGAGAGGCCAAATGAATAATTGATTTTTAGCGAAACGGCAATAGCGGTTTGCGTAATTCGTTCGGCTTTTACCGGATCAGTATATTTGAACATTGAGGCCAGCTCATTGAGTTTGTTTACTTTATTAGTATCGCCGGGAAGTTTTTCAATCGCTTTTTCCAGGCTATCTGTCGTGTTGATTTGACCGGATAACCGAGGTAACGAAAAGCAAACAAACAATATGGTTAGTAAATAATTCTTCATATAGAAATTTCAATATGAACAGAAGTTCCTTTTTCCTTTTCGGATTTTATATCTATGTTACCTTTTAAAAACTCTACCCGGTTTTGAATATTGCTCCAGCCAATTCCCTGTCTGACCAGTTCATCCGGACGAGCTTTTGATTGATTTAATATTTTAGTCTCAAATCCTTTTCCATCATCTTCTACAGTTAAAGCCAGCTGATTATTTGTTTTAGAAACCTGTATTATCGCTGTTTTTGCAGCAGCATGTTTCATGGTGTTATTAATTAATTCCTGCACAATCCGGTAGATTGTAATTGCCGTTGTTTGCCCAATGTTTGCCTCCTGCAACCCGATTGATTGATACGAAACATTTAATGCACCGCTTTGATTTATATCGTTACAAAAATCTTTTAATGCGGTATCCAGCCCAAATTTAACCAAAGCTTCCGGCATCATATTGTGTGCCACCCGCCGCATTTCCTTAATGGAACTGTCCAGCATATCCATGCTGCGTTCAAAAGCCTGGTGATTTTCAGCCGTCATGACAAGGTTTCCTTTCATAGTCTGAAATGAATATTTAATTCCTGACAACATACCTCCCAATCCATCATGAAGATCTTTTGCCAGGCGGGTTCTTTCCTGTTCTTCACCTTTTAACACCGCTTCGGTGGCAGCCAGTTGTTTTTCCGCTTCCAATTCAGCAATACGCTGTTGCTGTAGCTTTTGTTTTTGCCTGTAGGTGCGGTAAGAGAGTATGGAGATAATGAGCAATGTTGCGGCGCCGCCGAATAGGATATAATTTATAATCTTCCCGCGCCCAAGTTCTGCTTTCTGAAGTTTTATCATTACGTCCTTTTTTTCCGTTTCATATTTTATCCGGATAACGGCTTCTTTTTGTTGGAGCGATTCATTAAACACTTTGTTTTCGAATGCTGACTTCTGGTAGCCATAATCAAACCCTTTTTTAATATCCTGCATGGCAAATGCGATATTTGACAACATACCGAGTGCCGTGCTCTTCCCTTCGAGTAAATTTTGTTTGTCGGCAAGATCGAATGCTTCAATAGCAAGGTCATGCGCCTTATTATATTCTTTGCTGTTTAAATAGTATGCTGCCAGGGCTACCTTAGCGCTGGCCAAAGATCCGTCATCTTCTAATGCCGCAGACAATGCTATGCTGCGGTCCGCATATGTTTTCAGCAGATCAAACTGGTTTTCTTTTATTGCAATATCGCTCAGGTTGTTGAGCGAAACAGACTCAATAGATTTATTATTTGTGCTCTCTGCTATTGTCAGCGCCTCGGCAAACAATTTCCTTGCTTCCGCCAAACGGTTCAGTTCTGAATAGGATAAACCAAGATTGCTAAGTGCATTTGTCAATGGCCCTTTATCTTCCAGTTTCCTTCCCAGTTCCACTGCTTTTTCACCATATAAAATAGCCTTGTCATACTGACCCAGTGTCATATATAATGACTGCAGGCCATCGTTAATGGTGCTTTCAATATTATCATGCCCTTTCCCCTCCAGTATTTTTGCTCCTTCCAGCGTGTATTGTATCGCATTTTCCAGGTCTGACATAAACCTGTATCCTATCCCGATATTGAACAAAGAGACTCCTATATGAAAAGAATCTTTTTTCTGACGGGCAATCTCCAATACCCGCATATTGTAGTAGATAACCGAGTCAAACTTTGATTGATAGGCATTCACATAAGAAAACAACCTGTAAGATTTTAAAATGCCAGTCGCATAGTTTAGCTTCCTGCTCAACTCGTATCCCAGTGAAATATAAGATTTAGCCCTGGCCGGTTCAGAGTTTTCAAATTCTTCAGCCATAGCAAAAAACAACAATACTTTATTTGTATCTTCTTTGGCAACCTGAAGGAGTTGAAGCAAACTGTCGCTCTTTGCATTTTCCTGTGCCTTTAGTAATGCAGGGAAAAATAAAAAGCCCAGTATTGTTACCATCTTTCTCATACCGTAAAATATGTCTTTACTCCCATTTTACAAATAAACAAACCATTCATCTCCCGTTCACTCCCCTTTTTCCATGATTTTTTCTTTTATTAAAATATCCTGTTTTTCAGGGATTGATGGTTTTTGATTGTTGTCGTTTGTTTGTTTTGATTTTAAACCATCAAAACCGTTTACATGAAACAGTTAATTATTACGCTTCTATTGCTGGCAGGTTACGTTTTACAAGTAGCAGCACAGGAAAAAACCGATCTCAACCAGATAACAAAAGAGCAGCTCAATAAGCTAAACGAAATAGTAAAACCTGTTAAAGAAACGATTGACAAGATTTTGGCTGAAGACCAAGAAGGCACTTACGAACAGTACAAGAAAGAAGTTGACCTCTTGAGAAAAATAAAAAATACAGAAGAGAAAGCCGGTCTTACTCAAAAAATACTGTCAGCATACCAGGAGTTTTTTGATAAGATATGGGAGAAGGCCAATGTAGATGAAAAAGATTATCAGATCAAGATCAGGGATATATTTTCACCAGCTATGGCGGAGCTTATACATTTTGATCCTTACCTGGGGTTTACTATTATTACCAGTACAACTCCAGATGCCAGCCCGCCGCCGCCTGCACCTGATCCCCGTGTGGATGTATGCATTAATGATGTATGTGCCAAAGCATCCGGCGAAGTAAGGGGCAACTCTTATTTGATCAGCGGCGGTGGCGGCAGTTATGGAAATTGTTTTGTAAGAGCAAACGCCTGGGGCGCAGTTGCATCCTTTAGCGAGATCAGCAGCACATTAAAAAACAATATCGCTATTCCCGGCGTAATACCGTCGGATAATCGCCGGCTGGCCTTCACATTTGATTATGATGTAAAACTGCAGGCCACAGCATTTGCAGTGTTTGGTGCAAGTATGGCGAGTGCATCGGTTAGTGAATATGCTTCCAGGGAATATATGATGGTTTTTTCACCCATCATTTTCGCAAATTCCAAACAACTTCAAAAAACCGTTCACGATAGTTACATCATAGAAAAAAGTCAGGTCAGTTCCAGTAAAATTTCAGCGGAATCAACGGTTTTTAATGCAGTTATTAGCGGAAGTTGGGGCAATG
>CAMLEX010000033.1 GCA_946479055.1 uncultured Bacteroidota bacterium
AAAGAAAATTCGTTGCATTATGAAAATAGGAACTAATGAAATCAATTAAAACGAATGAAAATAATAATGCCAGCCTGTAACAACAGCTCATAAGCAATGGCGGGGTTTGTAGCGTGTTCCACGTTCCGTCTCGCAGCAAATTCGACACGTGGGATACAGACGCAGCTCCGTAATCCGCCACTGCTCATAGCCACGGCCGTTGTGTGCTATTAACTGTTGACCTGGTAAACGGAATTATAAAAACGAGATAGGCATTTAAATGAAACTGAAGAACGTGAGAAAAAATACGATTGCTTCAACAATTGTGGCTATACTTCTTCAAAGCTGCGCAATGATCAGGGACGTTCAGCCTTATAAAATAGACAGCATAGATAAAAACAATTATTCCAAACTTAATGGATGGTATTCAAATATCCACGCAGATACAACAGTAGTTTCATATAATGATAGCCGCGAGTCCGAATATAGATCCAAAACTCTTTGGTCTCATACTTATCGCTATAACAAAGACAAAGAAGAAGGTAACCTTAAAGAGCAAACAGTGAAGATAGAATTCAAGACTCGCAGAAGAATTCTTGTTTCACTTTATGAGAATGATTCATTAGTGGGCAGTAGAAAAATTAGAGGGCGAATAAATAACGGGTTTTTCTACGCAAGACCTCAACTGAACCTTATCCCACTTATACCAATAGTCGTTAGCTATGACACATACAGATATAGAATCGGACTTATTAACAATTCAATAGTAATAGACTATAGGTGGAATTTTTGGGGTTTCGCTTTAATTGCTGGCGGTACAGGAAAGGGACAAACCAGTTCAACATTCAAAAAACTATAACAGCACACAACAAATAAGGCTTCGTCGGGTGCGCAGCACTAACGTGAAGCCTCGGTTGTACGGAACTTTGGGTAGTTTGTTGCTGGCATTATGGGGATTGCGATGAGCGGGGAGATACTTTTGCTATGTGTGATGTTGCAGGTGGGCAGCCCGATTGTTTGTCTTCATGGGGTGCTATGTGCTGACGGTTCTTATTTTTCAGTTGCTATCTTCTTTTTACTTTTTTTAGTGTTGTTTTTTTATATGGTTTATAGCATTAGCTGCATAGTATTGTCTTGCCGCATATACAGCTTCGTTTTTTAATACACCTGTTGTAATAATACTTTCCAATAAATCTGTTGCCAGTTGTATCCAGCCAGGTGGCGGGCTTCTGCGATTGAAGCGCATCAATGTTTGCGTTGTATTGTTTTTGCAGCAGGGGCATGCTTTGGGATCATAAGGCTGTGTTGCGGGTCTTGTTTGCACTACAGGCTTTGCTGGCGGCAGTTGTTGTTAATTGGTATGAGCGCAAACAAAACTGGAATCTCTGTCTACATCCTTGGGAGATAAAACATACTTAGCCCAAACGTATGGAAAAAAACTTGGCAAGGCGAGTGTAACACAGCGGAACAACTTTACCAACGACTTGGCTGGACTGAAATGGAAAGACTTGCAATGGGTGATAGAAACGTGGTAGCTATGAAAAAAGACTTGCTAAATGACAACGAACATGAACCACCTACTGCTAACATTGGTGGCCGATGCGCAACTCTATAAAAAAACCAGCTTTTATTTTCTTTATTGACTTTCTCTATTACTGGTTATGGTCGTCTATATAAATGAGTGAATGGTGGTTGATTTTTTGGTACCACAGGAATCCATTATCAGCTTTTGTTCAAGCAGACATTACACTATTGATCATTAGTTCTTATTTTCGACTTTAGTTTTCAATTAAGCATTTATTCGGCTGACAATTCGTATTGCCATGCCATTGCAAATGTTTTAAAGTTAGCGATCATGCTACCGCACAACCTTTTAAATCATTCATTGTGACAAATAAAATTAGTTTTTCATTTTTTTTAATTATCATTTCTATTTTTTCTTACTCTGCCAAATGTCAGCCAACTTATTGCAATGAAATAAAACAAGTTGCTGTTTCACTTTACAATTCGTTTGACACGATGCAAAATATTTCAGGTAGACTTAATTTTAATGACAGCTCAAGACTTAAATGGAACAATCTTCCTGTGGGATTCAGAGCAAGAGCAGGAACAAGCGTAGGCAATATGACTGACGACCAAAGAAAACTTCTTCATCGTATTCTTTCTGTCTCATTAAGTTCGCAAGGTTATCTGAAAGCTACCAGCATAATGCATTTAGACGACTTACTCAATCGGTATTTTGATAGCCTTTATTACAAAAAGGAGTTTAATGATACTGTATACGCTGGATTGAAGGCCATGTTATGGTCACATAAAAGTTACTACTTTGCTTTTTTTGGAAAACCAACAGATCCCATTTGGGGGTATAAATTAGAAGGGCACCATTTATCAGTCAATTTTACATTTGTCAATGAAAAAATATCCATGACACCATTTTTCGTAGGTACAGACCCTGCCGAATATCCTATTTCTGAATATGCAGGTTGGCGGGTTCTTGGACAAGAAGAAGATTTAGGAATAAAACTCATACGCCAGTTGACACCTTCTCAACAAAAGAAAGCGACGATGAGTACCGCTGTGCCTGGCGATATAATAACAGGTGCAGAAAGCGGGAAACGTTTAGTTGACAATTGGGGAATTTTAGGAGCAGAGATGAATGCTGATCAAAAAGCAGTCTTGCAATATATTATTCGTGAATTTGTATTTAACCTTGAGTATGATAAGGCAGCTATTGAATATAACAAAATTGTAAAAGCTGGTATTGATAAAATCTATTTTGGATGGATTGGAAAATATGATGAAAAAGAGCCGCATTATTATGTTCTAAACGGCCCAACGTTTATTATTGAGTTTGACAACAATGATGGCAATCATATTCATGCTATATGGAGAGAAAAAGGCAATGACTTTGGCGAAGATGTACTAAAAAAACACTATCAAATAAAAAAACATTAGTGGGACAAAAAGCACGAACCGTTAACAACGGGCATTGCTGCAAGCATGGCTGACTTGCTACTATGAAGCTTGCCGAATAATGATTCTCATAATAAGTTGTCTTTTAATAACGGCAGAAGTACAATTAAAAATCCGGAAAAAAATAATGACATCAAAATAAAAGATATTATTTGATCCTGAGGCGGTTAAAGACCTGATGATTTATAAAACCACTGCTTCTTTATTGTACTTACTTCTATACTCTAATGGTGATATTCCGGTAATTTTTCGGAACACTTCACGAAACGCTTTTACATCCGAATAGCCAACATCATACATAACTTCATTGATTGTTTTACGCGTAGTTTCAAAGGCTTTTTTCGCTGCCTCAATTTTTACCCGTTGCGAGTATTCAACAGGCGTATTTCCGGTTGCTTTGATAAACCTTCTGTCAAAGTTTCGCCTGCCGACAGCAAACCTCGAAGACAAATCTTCAACAGATATTTTTTCATCAACTTTACTTTCAATATAGGCCTGTGCCTGTTGAACCATTTCATCCCCGTGCAACTTCTGCCCTGTAAATATGGTAAATGCCGACTGGCTTTGCCTGTCCATTTCAATCTGAAAAATTTTGGAACAATAAATGGCTGTTTGCCTGTCATAATATTTCTCTACCAGGTAAATCACCAGATTCAGGAAAGAATAAGCACCACCATTCGTATAAATTCCATGTTCATCCGTAATCAATTTATCAGCTTGTAAATTTACTTTTGGAAACATCGTTCTGAAAGTGTCCGCAGCAGACCAATGTGTAGAGCAATTTTTTCCATCCAGCAAACCTGCTGATGCCAGCATAAATGTACCCGTGCACATACTTGCTATTTCAGCACCGTGTTTATATTGTTGCTCAATCCAGTCAACCAGTAGTTTGTTTCTCTTCATGGCTTTTTGATAATCCCGAACCAATGAGGGTATAATGATGAGATTAGTTTTGGTGATGGCTGATATGTTGGCCTGTGGCTTCACTGTCAACAAGCCGTTATCAAATTCTGCCTTCTTTGAAACACCTGCCAATTCAATTTTAAACAATTCTTTTTTGCCGGTTCTTTTCCAATAGCCATTGGCTACTGTAAATATTTCGTAAGCACCCACTATACAGGCTATAGTGCTTAGACTACTCTGTCCATCGGGGACTATTATGGTAATATGTTTCATTTGTATATTTTTTATTTTGTGCTTAAAGCAATTTGTACAATTAACTTTTGTTGACCAGTTGCATCGCCCTGATTGAACTTTCGTTGCGACGCTCCGTTCAGGGTTCTGTTCGCTGCTCATTGCCCCCCGGTCCTTTTATTTTTTAGTCTCCTATATTCGCTCCTCTTGCTTCGCTTTGCTTACAATGACGTGGGAGGGAAGTGTTCTAAAGAAATAATTTCTCATGCTCCACTTCAGAAGCTGTTTAAAAATGAATAACCGGAACACAGATAACACAGATTTTATCTGTGCTGATCCGTTTGATCAGTGTCACCCGTGTTCTATTCTCTAAGATTTAAACCGTTTCTCATTAATTTCTTTTGTCAAAGATAGAAACTTAGCTTGTCCAAATCAACCCACTACAAAGTCCATTTTCCACCCTATCCAAGTAATGTTTAGACAATAGCTTTGGTAACTGATAAAAAATATTTCACTAAAAAATAAAACAAGATGAAAAGATTGGAAAACAAAGTTGCCGTTGTTTACGGCGATGGCAGCACGGGAGGTGCAATTGCAAAAGCCTTTGCACGGGAGGGTGCGAAGGTTTTTTTGACCGGCCGTACAGTAGCAAAGCTGGATGCGATAGCGGATGAAATCTTGTCAGATGGCGGAGCTATCGACACAGCCGGGTTCGATGCTCTTGATGAGATGGCTGTCGAGAAACACATGACTGAAACCATCAGGAAAGCAGGAAAAATCGACATTTCATACAATGCCATTGGCATACCTCAAACTGGCGTCCAGGGAACGGCACTAACTGAACTGTCACTGGAGAACTTCTCTCTCCCGTTAACCATTTATCCTCAGTCTCATTTTATAACGGCAAAAGCTGCAGCTAAACGCATGGTGAAGCAAGGGCATGGTGTAATTATCATGCACGTACCTAACCCAAGTAAGATAAGTCAACCATTCATTGGCGGTATGCCATCGACGTGGGCAGCAATTGAGGCCCTTTGCCGTTCACTTTCGGTGGAATTCGGACAGTACGGGGTACGGTCTGTTTGCCTGCAAACTACGGCAATACCGGAGACTCCTCTTATTGACGAAGTCTTCGAAATTCATGGAAAATCACATGGTATAACTTTTGAGCAATTTCATTCCGTTATGGAAGGTATGACACACAGGCGACGCTTAACAACACTTGAAGAGCTGACAAACGCTGCTGTCTTCGTAGCCTCTGATGAAGGCAGTGCTATAACCGGAACCAATGTTAACCTCACCGCAGGGATGATTGTCTGATAATCCCGATAACCTCCCGATAGGTATTGGGAGGGACTAAAACTCCATAATTAGAAATGAAAAAAACTATCAATTTTCTATTAGTAATAAGCTTGACCTTTTGCAATAATCATACTCAAGGTCAATACATCAATAAACAAAAACATACAACTATGGCAACAGCAGATTTTACCACTACTATCGTGGTTGACCAAACTCCGAAACAGGTATTCGATGCTATCAATAATGTTAGGGGATGGTGGTCAGAAGAAATTGAAGGTAATACCGACAAGCTCAATGATGTATTTAGCTATCATTACGAAGACGTGCATTCTTGTACAGTGCAACTAATTGAAGTTGTTCCGGATAAAAAACTAGTCTGGAAAATATTAGACAACCACTTCAACTTCACAAAAGACAAAACCGAGTGGATAGATACGAAAGTCAGTTTTGAAATTTCGAAGCGAGGTGACAAAACCCAACTTGTTTTTACGCACATAGGCCTTGTTCCAGAATACGAGTGTTACGAAGCCTGCAACCAGGGATGGACGCACTACATACAAACCAGTCTTAAAAATTTGATTGAAAGTGGTAAAGGGTTACCTAATGCTAAGGGTACGCCAAGAACTGCAACAGAAAAGAAACTTACATCTACAAACTGATAAATATGAGTAATCAAAATTTTAGTGTCACATTAATTGTTGACCAAACACCTGAAGAAGTTTTTAACGCCGTCTCCAATGTTCGCAAATGGTGGTCGGGATATTATGCGGAAGAAATTGTGGGTAGTACAGAAAAACTCAATGACGAGTTTAGCTTTCGTGCTGGAGGAGGTGCTCATTATTCCAAACAGAAATTGGTAGAAGTAATCCCAGGCAAAAAAATCGTTTGGCTGGTTACTGACAGTGAACTTAGTTTTCTTGAAAAGAAAGATGAATGGATAGGTACAAAAATCATTTTTGATATTTCCAAAAAAGGAAACAAAACCCAACTGGTATTTACTCATGAAGGTCTTGTTCCTGAGGTTGAATGTTACGATGCCTGCTCTCCTGCATGGTCACAATATTTGCAGAACAAATTACTGCCATTGATAAAAAGCAGTAAAACTGTGGTAGCAACTAAATAATCACTAAAAATAAAAATATGGCAGATATCAGACATAAACTAGTTTTAAAAGCTCCACCTGAAAAAGTGTACGAAGCCGTTACAACACAGGAAGGACTTGCCAATTGGTGGTGTAAGCAAACCACGGCTAAACCCCAGGTTGGATTTGTAAATACATTTACATTCGGAAATTCCCCAAACGAAATGAAAGTAACTGAGCTTACTCCAAATAAAAGAGTGGAATGGCAATGTATCACATCAACCGACGAATGGGTGGATACCAACATTTCTTTTGATTTAGAAGAAAAAGAAGGACGTACCATTTTGCGATTTGCCCACTCGGATTGGCGGGCAGTTACAGATTTTTTTACAGCTTGTAATTATGATTGGGGACGTTTTATGACAAGCCTGAAATCTTTTTGTGAAACCGGAACTGGTACACCTTCATAACAACTCTCAATCTAAAAAAACAAATGACAGATTATGAAAAGTTCCACCAGTTGCACTATCAATCTACACCTTTGATACTTGCCAATGCGTGGAATGCAAAAAGTGCACAAATAGCGGAAAACAGTGGTTTTAAAGCAGTGGCTACCTCAAGTGGGGCCATTGCTGAATCACTTGGTTACAAAGATGGTGAGCAAATATCATTTCCTGAATTGATGTATATGGTTCAACGCATCAAAGCCAGTATATCTATACCATTATCTGTAGATATCGAAAGAGGATATACGAATGATTTAGAAGTCTTAAATGAACACATTCAAAAACTAATTGATAGTGGAGTAGTTGGTATAAACCTGGAGGATGCACAGGGAGAAGATATCTATTTGAAAAAGCTGAATAGCATCAAAAACTACCTGGTTAAAACGGGCCAGCAGCTATTTATTAATGCCCGCACGGATGGTTTTTTGCAAAAATTGCCTTCGGCGCTGGAAACCACTATAAAAAGAGCAAACCTATACAAAGAAACCGGTGCTGATGGTTTGTTTGTTACCGGCGTTCAAGATACTAAAATCATCAAGGAAATTGTTTCGTCCACAACATTGCCTGTAAATGTGGTTGGTCTTGCTAAAACTGCCTCCATATCTACCTTGGCTGATTGTGGTGTGAAGCGGGTGAGCATGGCGGTTCTTTTATATAAAGCCGCATACAAGAATGTTGAAATGATCGCAAATGAAATTTTGAATAAACAATCGTTGGAAATCTTATTTTAAAAATGCGAGCATAAAAATGGATAGGTGCAGCGATAGTAATATTTATAACTATACAAACATTTCTGGGATATGATTTAAAACAGGGTGGCGATTATTGCTACCCTGTTTTTTTTATCGGGATGAACCACTCTGCCTGGATAAAGACGATGGTAAAAAATTAGTAATAAATAAAAATTGATCCATAACTTCAACAGGCAGAACAACTAAAAGACTATCCATTACCTTGGCCCTGGAAAAATTACCTGGTCAGCCGGTGTTTCTGAAAATTAACTGCCCACATTATTTGACAGGCCGTCCTTAAAAAATATTTTTCTGTCAATGTCCTATTACTGCCATCTCATTTGTTATAGATGTATAATTCAACCCTGCCTTCCGGGCAGGCAGGCATTCAATAACAATTAAAAAAAATGATATGGGAAAGTTAACCGCATTCAATTTCATAACAATGAATGGCTACTTTAAAGGGCCAAACGAAGATATCAGCTGGCATAGGCATGGCGAAGAAGAAAATGAATATGCAAACGAAGGACTCCAATCGGGGAGCACACTTCTTTTTGGACGGGTGACCTATGAAATGATGGCGAGCTTTTGGCCGACACCAATGGCGATGGAAACTGCAAAGGCTACGGCGGAAGGAATGAACAAAGCGGAAAAAATTGTTTTTTCAAGAACATTGAAAAAGGCTGAATGGATTAATACGAGAATCGTAAAAGACAAAATGCTGGAAGAAGTAAAGAAACTAAAGCAGGTGCCGGGGAAAGATATGACATTGCTTGGCAGCGGAAGTATTATAACCCAGCTTGCAGAACAGGGATTGATCGATGAATACCTGGTCATGGTAGACCCTGTTGCCCTCGGCGATGGCACGCCAATATTAAAAGGCATCAGGAACAAGCTGGACCTGCAACTTACAAATACAAGAACATTTAAGAGTGGGGTTGTTCTTCTATGCTACCAGCCGGTGAAAAATTGAATTACTATTCCGTTATAAAAATTAAAACAAGATGGACGAATTCATATTATTAATGCGACTTGACATCATAACAAAAGAAGCTCAACCTTCGCCGGAGCAACTGGAAGTGTACATGAAACAGTATCAGGACTGGGTAGGTGGCATTGCTGCTCAAAATAAATTCGGCGGAGGTACAGGTTTATCAACTGAGGGCAAAGTTTTAAAACCAAATCATGTGGTAACCGATGGACCTTATGCTGAAATAAAGGAATCGATAGCTGGTTTCATTATTATAAAAGCCAAGGACTTTGACGAAGCAGTTAGCATTGCGCAGGCTTGCCCGATTTTGAATGGCGAGGGTAATAGCGTAGAAGTTAGAAAAGTGGTAACGGTGCATGATAACAAATAAGCTTACCAATGCCTCTGTAAATTTGCAGAGGCATTTTATTTATGGATCATGGAGAATTAATACCGCATTTATTCAGGACAGAATACAGGAAAATAATTTCTGTTCTTTGCAAACGTTTTGGCTTTGATCAGATAGAAATTGCTGAAGACATCGCCAGCGATACCTTTCTGACAGCGGCACAAGCCTGGGGACCGAGCGGCGTTCCGCAAAATCCTATCGCATGGCTTTATAATGTTGCAAAAAACAAAGCAAAAAATCATTTACACCGGCAATTCATTTTTGAAAACAAAATTGCTCTTGAAATTAAAATCTCTTCTGAATTTCACGAAGAAGACATTGATTTATCCGCACAAAATATCAATGACAGTCAGTTGCAGATGATGTTTGCTATTTGTCATCCTTCCATTTCGCCGGAAGCACAGGTAGGATTAGCCCTTCGCATTCTTTGCGGCTTTGGCATTGAAGAAATCGCAGATGCTTTCCTGACCAATAAAGAAACTATCAATAAACGATTATTCAGGGCTAAGGAAAAAATAAGGGACGAAAAGATCCGCATTGAGCTTCCAGGCTCAGCCGAAATTGAAGAGCGGTTAACACCTGTACTGACAACCATTTACTTATTATTCAATGAAGGATATTATTCCGTCAGTCAGAATAAAACACTTCGCAAAGAGCTTTGTGTGGAAGCAATGCGGTTGTGCACTATGCTTGTAGAAAATGCAACTACCAACAAACCTGCTGTAAATGCACTGCTTTCGCTAATGTGTTTTCATGCCTCAAGATTTGAAGCCCGCCTGGACAATAAGGGAGAACTCATTTTATATGAAGACCAGGATAGCAGTCTCTGGAATGCCGACCTGGTCAGTAAAGGAGGCTATTTTTTGCATTGTGCCGCAAGCGGCAATAAACTCTCAAAATATCATTTGGAAGCAGGCATTGCTTATTGGCATACCCAAAAATCTGATACAAAAGAAAAATGGGAAAATATTTTACAACTCTACAACCGGTTGTTGCAATTAGAATATTCACCCATAGCCGCACTCAACAGAACCTATGCACTTTCAAAAGCAAACGGGAAACAAGAAGCCATTACAGAAGCGGAAAAACTAAACCTGGCAGATAATCATTTTTACTTTACCCTGCTTGGCGAACTATACAGAGATACTGATAACAAAAAAGCAAAACAACATTTTCAAAAAGCTCTTAGCCTTGCAAAAACTCAGGCAGATAAGCAGGCCATTCAAACTAAAATTGATAAACTATAATAATGCAATTGCCGTCAGGCTAACCGAAAATTATATTCAGCACAAATAAATAAAGCGATAAGTACTGCAGCTAAGGATTCCTGTGTTTATTCATCTCCAACCACTCCCCGTACCAACTCCATTTCAAACCCTTTCTGCAACAAATAATCCATCGTTTTCTTTTTTCTAATCAATTGTTGTTCATCTTTTAAAGAAGCCAACTTTTCTTTCGCCAGTTTTTTCAATGTTGCGGAATATTCATTTTCTTTTATCTGCTGCAATGCTTTTTTAATGCTATAGTCGCTTACCTGTCTTTGCCGCAGTTCATATTTTATTTTTGTTCTGCCCCATTGCTTCATCCGGAATTTTCCACCGGCAAAAGCGATGGCAAATCTTTCTTCGTTCAGGTAGTCTTCTTCAATAAGAGAAGCAATGATGCCGTCATGCTCATTTTTCCGGATTCCCAGGTTATAAAGTTTTTCTTTCACTTCACTATGGGATCGCTCCTGGTAGGCACAATAATGTTTCAGTTTTTGCAAAGCCTGTTCAGGAGTCAGTTGTTTTTTATACATTTTCACAAAAATAAAATACCCCTACCATAGCAAGGGTATTTTTCTGTCTGGCATTATTTATTATCGTATGTTACCAATAGAGTTTTTCGCCGTATCGTGTTTTGTTTTGAGCACATTGGAAATGGTACTGTAGCGCTGGCCAAGTTTGTTTACTGAGCCTAGCAACACAGCAAAGCTGGTATCTATCTCATTTGCTGCCTGCTCTATAGCGCCCGGGTTTTGCAAATTATTTTCCAGTTGATTTACAGAATTCCTTAGCGAAAGGCTATTTTCTTTCGTTTTGCTGATGGCTGGAGCTGATGATCTTTTATCTGCATCTAATAATTTATCCAGTTCATCAAGAGATGCCAAAAAATCTTTCGTACTGTTTTTTGTAATATTTAAAGAAGGGTCTGCTCTTTTTATACCTGCTTCATTAATTTCTTTACTTTTTTCTGGCTCCCTTTCATTAGCCATCAAATTTCCTTTTATAGTGCCGTCCCAGCCTTTGCGCATTGTAGCATTATTTTCAAGCGTGATGACCGTTTCATCATTAATTATAATTGTTTGCTCAATGATAAAGGAATAATCACCCGCACTAAGATTGGCGAATTCAAATTCTCCCTGCGTATTACTGTTGGTATTCTGCACTAATTGGCCTCCGGGGTTTTTACCCAGTTTAACATCAAGACCAGGTATTGGATCTCCGGGCTGTCGCATCGCAGAAATAACCGCTCCGCCAGGAAGAGCTCCGCCAATCAGCATTTCTGGCACTCCATCTTCATCCACATCGCCACCGGATATTTTCAGCATTTTAATATTGGGCCGTGGGCTCCACGTTTCTTCATCGACAGCATTAGCTGATGCTGTCCTGTCATTTGATTGGTTTGATTTTGTTTTTGTTTTAATAATTGATTCTCCCCCTGTTCCCGGATCTTCAACCGGCACTGTAATCTGAATTACATTGGGATGGCGATTGACAGTTGCCATTACCTGCGCTTCTTTTTTTGTTCCATTCTCATATTGGCTTGTAAATAATACCCCGCCGTTTTCGTCAGTAATATTTATAGTATACTCTTTTACTGTATTGGCGGAAGCAACTCTTTGCTGTTTTTTTTCCGTATCCCAACCACGAACCGTTACTTTTTTTACACCATTCGCCGAACTGATTTTTGCACCTGCAGTTACATCTCTTGCAGAACCATCATTAAATTCCATCATTACTTTTGTTGATTCAATTTCTCCGTCACCATCCAGGTCGGCTTCTATCACAGTAAGCGCCTTTGTTCTGAGATTGGAACGGGATGTACTTATACCCGCTCGTTGTTCCATTTCATTATCCGTTCTTCCTGCATTTAACAGTAATTGCACCTGTTCATTCCCTTGTTGTACAACACCCAACATATCTATTTCAGATGACGCATGAAGTCCATATTCTTTTTTCCTGGTAATAGCGCCGTTTAATTTTACTATATATTGCCCATTGGGTGTATTGGCAAAAAAGAAATCGCCACAGGTACCTGTTTTTGTAATAGCCACTACGGCTCCGGTATTGGCATCTGCCAGATAAACATTTAATCCCGTTATGCCATCGCAATCAATATCTCCTCCGGTTCTTAAATTACTTTTACCTTCATACATTTGGTTTGTTCCCTGTTGGCCATTGTTGTTATATAATGGATTGTTTTGTACCTGGCTCTGTGCCTGTTGTACCGTATGTGTCAATTCATGCGCAATAAGTTTTAAGGTAGCCGGACAGCTTGTACATGTATTTATTCCTCCTTCATTAAATACGGATTGATATTGTCTTTTCCCTGTAGCCTGGCCACTGGCCTGATCTCTTGATGATCGTTTACCAGTTGCCATTCCGCTTCCAGCCTCTCTTGTATAAATAGTAGCGACAATGCCTTGTGGTGATGTTGAAGACTGCATCATTCTACCGGTTGCGGCATAAGAAGCTGCTGCTGCTCCACCACCGCCAGAAAGAGTACCAACAGAGCTTACAGCATCCTGGTTAGTTATTATACCTGGAGAATTATTAGCGCCCCAGCTTACAGTGCCGGAGATAACACCTCTCGAAGTCCCTTGTGACAACGCACTACCCGCCGCATGTAACCCTGCGTTTACTTTTTCGCCAAAGGTGGTTCCCTGTGTTTGTTTGGGTACAGTTGCCTTCATACTTATCCGTTCATTATACTTCGCAGCGTCATCCGGGCAGGCAAACGTTAATTCTTCCATTGTTCCATCCGGGTTGGTGGTCGTTTGTGTAACCGGTCCGCAATTTTCATTGCTCATCATACGGCCATTAGTAGCGCCAGTTCCTTTTGTATTGATAGCATGCTTTTGTACAGATGAAATTATTCTTCCGCTTGTGCCGGTTCCTTTTGTGTTAATGGCATGTTGCTGCGTGGTTACTATTATTTTTTCATCTAAGGCCTCATTTTCTGTTATTGATATATTTTCATATTTCACATTGCCGATATGTTTTTTCCCTGTAGCCATTCCGCTTCCAGCATCTCTTTTTGATCCGAACGATTTTGTAATACCCACACCTACAGTAAATAATTTTACGTGGCGGTCTTGCTCTGTAGCCACATCAATGCCCTGTTGCGGATCGTACAAGCGGATGGAAGATTTTGATTGCAGGTAATCTGTATTAATAAAAAAACGGGTGGAATTGTTAATAGGATAAGCCAAACTGATATTTCCTGAAAAGCCGGGAAACAAATTTTTTCCCGCTCCTTCAAACCGATATAACGGACGAACAGCGCCGGCTTGCCCGATGGATACAGCACCCGGATTATTGATGAACATCCCTCCTTGTATATCGGCGTTTATTATTACACGATTGCCAAAACGAAATGAGGGGCCAAACAACAAGTAGCTATTGAAGGGACTCGACTTTGTGATCTGGCTCTGCTGAAATTTCCGTTCAACAATAAACCTATTCAATGCATTATTATTGATGGTGCCGGGAATAATTCCGCTTGAAAAGCCAAGACCCACATTTCCAAAATGATAACGACTAAATAGTTTTGTAGCCATGCTATTTCCCCGGAACAGACCGCCTTCGTTGCTACGAACGCCAAATGAAGCGCCGCTGTTTACACCAAAAGTCCAGTCATCTGATTGCGCCTTACTTGCACTCTTGTTGCTTCGTGATGAATTGTGATCCTGCGCTTTATTGGCAGTCTTATTACTTCTTGACGAGTTATGATCCTGCACTTTACTAGCGGTCTTGTTTCTTCTCGATGAATTGTGATCTCGGGCACGATCCTGTGCATGTGTGTGGATAAAAAATGAAAGCAATAGTATAGTAATACACTGCTTCCTGGTGG